>JBIIZD010000015.1:0-32490 GCA_044346445.1 Caulobacteraceae bacterium | reverse complement strand
TGCGGGCCGTGTTCGGAAATCTTTTACGACCATGGCCCCTCAATTCCTGGCGGCCCTCCTGGATCGCCCGACGAGGATGGCGACCGTTTCATCGAGATCTGGAATCTGGTCTTTATGCAGTTCGACCAGTCGGCTGATGGCACGCGCATTGGTCTGCCCAAGCCCTCGATCGATACGGGCATGGGGCTGGAGCGCTTGGCAGCGGTGCTTCAGGGCGTGCATGACAATTACGATACCGATCTGTTCCGCACCCTGATTGCAGCCAGCGAGTCTGAGACGGGCGTGCGGGCTCTGGGGGATCGCCGGCCCTCGCACCGGGTGATTGCCGACCATCTGCGGTCATCCTGTTTCCTGATTGCCGACGGCGTTAGCCCGTCGAATGAGGGGCGCGGCTATGTGCTGCGCCGGATCATGCGCCGCGCCATGCGTCATGCGCACCTTTTGGGTGCCGCCGAGCCGCTGATGCACAGACTGGCCCCGGTTTTGATTGCGCAAATGGGCACAGCCTATCCCGAACTGCACCGTGCCAGTGCCCTGATCATAGAGACCCTTAGGCAGGAAGAAGAGCGGTTCCGCCGTACGCTCGGACGCGGCATGAGCCTGCTGGAAGAGGCGACCAGCGGCCTGTCGGCAGGCGCGGTCTTGTCTGGCGATACAGCCTTCAAGCTCTATGACACCTATGGCTTCCCGCTCGACTTGACCCAGGATGCTGTGCGCGCCCTGGGCATAAGCGTTGACACAGACGGCTTTGATGCAGCCATGGAGCGCCAACGCACCATGGCCCGTGATAACTGGTCTGGCTCTGGCCAGTCGGCGCAGGGCGAGGTGTGGCTGGCTGTGCGCGAGCGTCTGGGCGCGACCAGCTTTGTCGGCCATGAGCACACGGCCGCCTCCGGCGTGGTCCTGACCATGGTCAGCGAAGGCCAGGAGGTCGCGGGCGCCAATTTTGGCCAGACCCTTGAGGTCCTGACCGACTCCACGCCCTTCTATGCCGAGGGCGGCGGCCAGGTGGGCGATACGGGCACCATGACCTGGCCGGGCGGCGCGGCTGAGGTGCTGGACACCCTTAAAAAAGCCGGTGACCTGCATGTCCATCAGGTCAAGATCGTCTCGGGCACATTGGCGGCGGGAACAGCCGTAACCCTGACCATTGATGCCGCGCGCCGCGAACGTATCCGTGCCAATCACTCCGCCGCACACCTGGCTCATGCGGCCCTGCATTATGTGCTTGGCCCGCATGTGGCGCAAAAGGGCCAACTGGTCGATGGCGAGCGCATGCGGTTTGATTTTAGCCATGGTGGCCCCTTGAGCGCCGATGAGCTGGATCGGATCGAGGCCGAGGTCAATGCCGTGATCCGGCAAAACCGCGCCGCCCATACCGAAGAAATGGCCCCCGAGGCGGCGATTGCGGCGGGAGCTGTGGCCCTGTTTGGCGAAAAATATGGCGACCGGGTCAGGGTTCTGACGCTGGGCGAGGCCCTAGACCCCGCCCATGCTCATGGCACAGAGGCCGCCTATTCGGTTGAATTGTGCGGCGGCACGCATGTGGGCCGCACTGGCGATATTGCCCTGTTCAAGATCATATCAGAAGGCGGTGTCGCGGCTGGGGTGCGGCGCATTGAGGCCCTGACCGGCGAGGCGGCAAGGCGCTTCTTGCTCGATCAGTCCGGCATTGCCAGGGGTCTTGCCGATCAGTTCAAGGTACCGGTCGCCGATGTGCCCCTGCGGGTCGAGGCCCTGATCGCCGAGCGCAAAAAGCTGGAAAAAGACCTGGCCGATGCCAAGCGCCAATTGGCCATGGGCGGCGGTAGCGGCGAGGCGGCGGCGATCGAGCAGGTTGGCGGCGTTAATCTAATGGCCCGGATCATGGCCGGGATTGGCGGCAAGGACCTACGCCCAATCGCTGAGGATTATAAAAAGCAGATCGACAGCGGTGTGGTGGCCTTGATTGGCGTACTCGATGGTAAAGCCGCCGTGACGGTAGCGGTCAGCGCCGACCTGACCGGACGTTTTAACGCCGCTGAATTGGCCAAGGCTGCGGTCCTGGCCATGGGCGGGCAGGGGGCTGGCGGCAAGCCAGACTTTGCCCAAGGCGGTGCCCCAGATGGCGGCGCGGCCCAGGCGGGTCTTGATGCGATCAAATTGGCCATGGCCTAGGGCCGATAGCGCAAGCTCAGGCCTTGCCCTTATGGGTCGGTACTGATACACCGCTCGGCTCTGACAAGGGTCTAGGCCCTTGTCTATAGGAGTGTAGCTCAGCTGGTAGAGCGTCGGTCTCCAAAACCGAAAGTCGTGGGTTCGAGTCCCCCCACTCCTGCCACCCTTCTGGCGTGGCCAGTATCGTGCGCAAAGGTTTGCGTTCGGTCTGGTCCGTCAACCGTTTGAAACAGTTGTGAGCCGATCCATGGCCAAGTCATCTGCCACCGTATCGCCAGCGTCCAAGGGGCGCGTGGTCAAGGCTGTTCAAAAGGCTGACGGCGGCGCAACGGTTGCCGGCCCTGCGCCCAAAAAGCCGTTTAATCCGCTCCAGTTCCTCCGCGAGGTCCGCGCCGAGGCGCGCAAGATTACCTGGACATCGCGCAACGAGACCTGGATCACCTCAGTCATGGTCATGATCATGGTGGTCTTGACGGCTGTATTTTTCTTTGTTGTCGATCTGGCCTTGAGCTTTGGCATCAACCAGATCCTCAAGCTCAGCACGCTTGGATCCTGAACCCATGACCGCGCACCCTGCCGAGGCCCAGGCCTCAAATCCCAAGCACAAGTGGTATATTGTCCACGCCTACTCGAATTTCGAGAAGAAGGTGGCCGATTCTATCCGTGATCAGGCCAAGAACCAGGGCCTGGAAGAGTGCTTTTCCGAAATCCTGGTCCCGACCGAGGATGTGATCGAGATCCGCCGTGGTCGCAAGATCAATGCCGAGCGCAAATTCTTCCCCGGCTATGTGCTGGTCAAGATGGACCTGTCTGACGAGGCCTTCCACCTGGTCAAAAACACGCCAAAGGTCACCGGATTTCTTGGCGCGGGCTCAAAGCCCATGCCGGTCAGTGAGCGTGAAGTGGCCCGGATTATCGGCGCGATCGAAGAGGGCGTAGAGCGGCCAAAGCCCGCCATCACCTTCGAGATCGGCGAAACCGTCCGGGTTACGGACGGTCCCTTTGCCAGCTTTAGCGGCTCTGTTGAGCAGGTTGACGAGGAGCGCGCGCGTCTGCGCGTGACTGTGTCGATCTTTGGACGCGCAACACCTGTCGAACTCGAATTTGCCCAGGTCGAAAAGGCCGGGTAGATACCGCTGCGCATCGCCGCAAGGCGGTTGCCAGTAAATCCGTGGGAGGGGGACGCCACCGAAACCCCGCACCACGGCTCTAACAGTTGGGTCTGGATGGTCCAGGCCCCATGAGAGGATAAGATGGCTAAAAAGATCCTGGGCTATATCAAGCTCCAGGTGAAGGCGGGCTCTGCTACGCCTTCACCCCCAATCGGCCCGGCGCTCGGTCAACGTGGCGTCAATATTATGGGCTTTTGTAAAGAATTTAACGCCCGTACGGAAAACGTGGAAAAGGGTACGCCCCTGCCGACCGTGATCACGGTCTATCAAGACAAGTCCTTCACGTTTGTGACCAAGACCCCGCCTGCGACCTTCTTCTTGAAGGCGGCGGCTGGTCTGAAGTCCGGCTCGGCCAAGACCGGCCGCGAAGTCGTCGGTCAGGTGACCGTGACCCAGTGTCGCGAAATCGCCGAACGGAAGATGAAGGACCTCAATGCCAATGATATTGCGGCCGCTACCCGCATTATCGAAGGCTCTGCCCGCGCTATGGGCTTGAAAGTGGTGGAGGGCTAGATCATGAGCAAGCTCGCAAAACGTATCAAGGCCTGGGATATTGATGCCGACAAGGCCTATGCCCTGCCTGAAGCCGTTGCTACGGTAAAGTCCAATGCCAAGGCCAAGTTTGATGAAACCGTTGAGGTTTCGGTCAATCTGGGCGTCGATCCTCGCCATGCTGACCAACAGGTCCGCGGCGTGGTCAATCTGCCGTCAGGCACGGGCCGCGATGTTCGCGTTGCCGTGTTTGCCAAGGATGCCAAGGCCGCTGAAGCCCTGGCGGCTGGCGCTGATGTGGTCGGTGCTGAAGACCTGCTGGAGCGTATCCAGGGCGGATTTATGGACTTTGACCGGGTCATTGCAACGCCGGACATGATGGCCCTGGTCGGGCGTTTGGGTAAGGTGCTTGGTCCGCGCGGCCTGATGCCTAATCCAAAGGTCGGTACCGTGACGCCAAATGTTGGTCAAGCCGTCAAGGACGCCAAGGGCGGCGCGGTCGAGTTCCGCGTTGAAAAGGCCGGTATCGTTCATGTTGGCGTTGGCAAGGTCTCGTTTACGGACGATGCCCTGATGGTCAATATCAAGGCCCTGGTTGAGGCGCTGAACCGCTCCAAGCCAGCCGGTGCCAAGGGCATTTATATCAAGAAGGTCTCGCTCTCCTCGACCATGGGCCCTGGCCTGCGTGTCGATACGGCCAGCATTTCGGCCTAAAAGCGATCTTGGTTCCCGACCGGAACTGAACACCAGGCGGCCCCAGGCGGGGCCGCCTGTTTTGTTATGCCCTATGGCTGTTGCGCTACGGCCTTGGCCAGATCGGCAAGGCAGCGGGCATAAAGCGTGTGTTCCTGCTCCAGGACGCGGGCGCTGAGGCTGGCCTCAGTATCGCCGGGCAGGATATCGACCGCGATCTGGCCCAGTATGGGGCCTTCATCAACACCGCTTGTGACCAGATGCACGGTGCAGCCATGCTTGGTCAGGCCCGCCTCAAGGGCGCGCTGATGGGTGTGCAGGCCGGGCAGGGCCGGCAGCAGGCTAGGGTGGATATTGATCATACGCCCGGCCCAGGCCTCGACCAGAAACGACGTCAAGACCCGCATATAGCCCGCCAGCGCCACGATCTGGACATCGGCTTGGCGAAGCCGGGCATCGATCATGCGCTCATGCGCCAGCCTGTCCTTGCCAAATGGCGCATGTTCGATCACGGCGGTTTCAATGCCTTGGGCCGCTGCAAGCGCCAGACCGCCTGCATCGGCCAGATTGGCGATAACCAGCACAATTTGGGCTGGATAGTCAGGCGCCCTTGCCGCCGCGATCAGGGCGGCCATGTTGGAGCCCCGGCCCGAGATCAAGATCGCGACCTTGGCCTTGCTCATGCGCTGGCAAGCTCGCCGCAGATAAACGCATTCTCACCGGCATTCAGCAGGGCC
Source organism: Caulobacteraceae bacterium (assembly GCA_044346445.1). GTDB lineage: Bacteria > Pseudomonadota > Alphaproteobacteria > Caulobacterales > Caulobacteraceae > CAISGS01. The sequence goes on along the minus strand of JBIIZD010000015.1, from coordinate 27,239 downwards.
GCCAACACCGCCTGGGCATCATTGGGCGCGACAATCAGCATAAAGCCAATGCCGCAGTTAAAAGTGCGCCGCAGTTCGTGATCCGCAACATTGCCCACCGATTGCAGCCAGGCAAAGACAGGCGGCAGGGGCCAGGCCTGCCAGTCCATGCGCGGCTCCAGCCCCTCGGCAATGGCGCGGGGCGGGTTTTCGATCAGGCCGCCGCCGGTAATATGCGCGCCGCCCTTGATCAGACCTGCCTTGATCAAGGGCAGAACGCTCTTCACATAGATTCGGGTTGGGGCCATCAGGGCTTCACCAAGCGTCTTGGCCGGCGCAAAGGGGGCGGCATCGTTCCAGCCCAGCCCTGAACGCTCGACTACGCGGCGCACCAGCGAATAGCCATTGGAGTGGGGACCGTCCGAGCCGATCCCAATCAGTATGTCACCGGCCTTTTGGTCATCCAGCCTTGGCAGCACCGCGCCGCGCTCGACCGCGCCAATCGAGAACCCAGCCAGGTCATAATCACCGCCCGCATACATGCCTGGCATTTCCGCCGTCTCGCCGCCGACCAGGGCCGCCCCCGCCTGTTTACAGCCCTCGGCAATACCGGCGACCACAGCGGTTGCTGAGGCCACATCCAGCTTGCCTGTGGCGAAATAGTCTAGAAACATCAAGGGCTCAGCGCCTTGAGCTAACAGATCATTGACGCACATGGCGACCAGATCAATCCCGACCGTATCGTGCCGCCCGGTTTCAATCGCGATCTTGAGCTTGGTGCCGACACCGTCCGTTGTTGAGACCAGCAGGGGATCAATAAATCCAGCGGCCTTGAGGTCGAACAGGGCACCGAATCCACCGAGCGCCGCATCGGCCCCCGGGCGGCGCGTGGCCTTGGCCAAGGGCTTGATGGCCTCCACAAGGGCGGTTCCGGCATCAATATCCACGCCTGCCTGGGCATAGGTGAGGCCGTTTGACTGTTCGCTCATGGGTCTATTTGATCCTATCGGCTGTCCGAAGACGGAAAAAAACATGCAAAATCGTTCGCCGGGCTTGCGCCACAGGCACTGGTGCGCGCTATAGCTAACCGATGACGCCGATAACCACCACTGCCGAACTGCAAGCCTTTTGCGCCCGTATCGCCAATGCGCCATTTTTGGCCGTTGATACGGAGTTTATGCGCGAAACCACCTATTGGCCAAAGCTTTGCCTGATACAGGCCGCGACTTCTGAGCACAGTGCGGTGATCGACCCGCTGGCCGAGGGGATCGACCTGTCCAGTTTCTTAGCGATTCTCGCCGATGAGCGAATCGAAAAGGTGTTTCACGCCGCAAGGCAGGATGTCGAAATCTTCTTCAATCTTGGCTGTATGCCACGGCCCCTGTTCGATACCCAGATTGCGGGCATGGCCGCAGGCCTTGGCGAACAGATCGCCTATGATGCGCTGGTCCGGCACATGCTGCGTATCGATATTGACAAGTCTAGCCGCTTTACCGACTGGAGCCGCCGCCCCTTGAGCGAGGCGCAACTCGACTATGCCCTGGCCGATGTCACCCATTTGGCAAAGCTGTTTCCCGATCTGAAGGCAAGGCTCGAAAGTCAGGGGCGTCTGGCCTGGGTGGCCGAGGAAATGGCGGCCCAGATTGATCCTGCCCTCTATGATGTCGATCCTGAAAAGGCTTGGCGGCGGTTAAAGCCGCGCAAGCCTACGGCCAAGTATATGGCCGTGTTTCGCGCGGTGGCCGCTTGGCGTGAACTAACAGCCCAGCAGCGCGATCAGCCGCGCAGCCGGATCCTGAAAGACGATGCGATTGATGAGGTGGCCACCCAATTGCCGGTGGATGCCGATGGTCTGAACCGGCTTAGGTCCGTGCCCAAGGGCTTTGCGGGTTCGCGCTATGGCCCAGACCTATTGGCCGCGATCAAGAAGGGCATGACTGCGCCCGAGGGCTATGCGCCTGTGATTGATCGCAGTGGCCCGCCGCCATCGCCTGCTGCCGGAGCCGTTGTCGAACTGCTCAAGGTCTTGCTCAAGGCCAGGGCCGAGGATGCCGGCGTAGCCTCAAAACTGATTGCCACGGTTTCGGATCTGGAAAAGATCGCCAATGACGATAATGCCCTCACGCCTGCCCTGACTGGCTGGCGGCGCGATGCGTTTGGGGCTGACGCCCTAAAGCTCAAGCATGGTGAATTGGCCCTGGTGCTGGATGGCACCCGCGTGCGCGTGGTCGAGGTCAGGCGCGCCGCCAAGGCTTAGGCGGCGCGAATATCAAGACCCTTGTGCAGGATTTGCGCCAGGGCGCCGGCGCGTTTGCTGGTCTGTTCGCCAAGCAAGAGGTCCGCTGATGCCGCCTTTGCGGTCAATACGACTTCAGTATCGGTGATCGACAAGGTGGCGGCGCTCAAGAGGGCCGGGCTGCGGCCCGACAGGTCACAGCCAAGCCGCATGGCTGCGCCAAGTGCCCGCGCGCGCCTGTGCTGATCTTCATTGAGCACCTTGGTCAGCACGATCTCGTCTGGGGCCGAGGCCATGGGCGCATGGCGCGAAAAGGCGGTCAGGGCCAGGAAGGCGCGTTCAGTATGGTTCATGCCCGATATGGGCGCGCGCAAGACCTGCTCAAATACCAGATCAGCGCGATGGTCAGGGTGAAGCCGAGCGCCCAGATCGGCAAGACGGCAGGCCGCAGCCCTTAAAACGCGCTCACGCCCCGGTCGGAACGGCGAGGGCAGGGCGTCAAACCCGGCAAAAAGCCAGTCCTCCAGCGCCGCGCCCAGATCTTCTGCCACGCCTTGGCGTGCCCCAAGGGCGGCGCAACCCTCAATCAGCGGGTCAAGGCCGCGATAGGCCTCTGGCATGGCCTCCAGCAAAAGGCCTTCACGCAGGCCATAGGCCGATAGGGTGATCTGCTCCATGCCAAGCCGCGTGATCAGGCTATCCAGCACTGTGGCGGCATAGGGCAAGGTCTCCAGCCGCTTGCGCGACATGCCCTCGATCCGTTCCAGTGATCCGCGCGATTGGCGCGCCACCAGTCTTGCCGCCTCGCGGGCTTCTGCTGCGCCGATTGTGTACTGGTGGACAATACGCAAGGGATAGTCCGTCATTCGCATCTGTAGCAGGGCCAGATTGCGCCAGGCCCCACCAACGGCGTGAAAATGGGTCGTCACAAATGGAGCTATATCGACCTTGTCGAGTTGGCGCTCGACCTTGTCATGCACAGAAATCGGGTCAAAGGCGGCGGGTGCGCCAAGCGAAAACGGGCCAAGCGGCAGGGTTATACCGAACCCGACCTTGCCATGGTCGATCGTGGTCAGTTCCAGGCTGGAGCCGCCAAGATCACCGACGACGCCGCAGCTATCGGGCGCACCGGCCAGCACGCCGAGGGCCGAATAGCGCGCTTCTTCTGTGCCGCTCAATACCCGGACACGAAAACCGGTTTCCTGTTTGACCCGTTGCACAAAGTCTGGCCCGTCCTTGGCTTCGCGCACAGCGGCGGTCGCGGTAACAAACACCGAGGTGAGCGATGCAGCATCAAGCACGGCGCGGAACCGGCGAATGGCCGCGAGGCTGGCGGTAACGCCGTCGGGGGCTAGGGTGCCTGTGGTCAAGAGGTCGCGGCCAAGGCCGGCCAGGACTTTTTCGTTAAACACAGTCCAGATGGCCCGGCCTTCAAGGCGATAAATCACCAGACGGACAGAATTGGACCCAATATCAATGACCGCCGCATCGCGGGCGGGTCTAGCGGCGCGGACCCACATGATCCAGGGCTCTTGGCCTATCCTTGGCCTTATGTCCACGTCCGGACAGGCTGGGATTGGTCATGAAATACTCATGCGCAGAAAAGGCCTTCTTGGCGTTCCAGCCGCTAACCCGGCTATATGCCCCTTGCGGGTCCAGAACCCAGCTCTGAGCCTCATCGCGAAGATTCGCAACCATGATCTGATCAAGAACCTGTTGATGCACGGTCGGGTTTTCGATTGGGACCAGAGACTCTACACGCCGGTCCAGATTGCGCGGCATCCAGTCGGCCGAGGAAATGAAGACACGGCTCTGGGCACTGGGCATTTGGCCGCCATTGGCAAAGCAGATGATCCGGGCATGCTCAAGGAAGCGTCCGACAATGCTCTTGACCCGGATGTTTTCCGACAGGCCTTGCAGGCCCGGCCTTAGACAACAAATTCCACGTATGACCAGGTCAATACTGACGCCGGACTGGCTGGCGCGATAAAGCGCATCAATTATGACCGGGTCGACCAGGGCATTTAGCTTGGCCCAGATGGCGGCTGGCTTGCCCGCCTTGGCATTGACGGCTTCCTGGGCAATCAGGGCCAAGAGGTCGGTCTTCATCGTCATCGGCGAATAGGACAGTTTTTCCATATGGTCAGGCTGGGCATAGCCGGTGATGAAATTGAACAGCCGACCCGAGTCCCGGCCCAAGCCAGCATCGGTGCTAAACAAGGACAAGTCGGTATAGATCTTGGCCGTGATCGGGTGGTAATTGCCGGTGCCAAAATGGCAATAGGTCTTCAAGCCCCCGCCTTCGCGGCGCACGACAATCGATAGCTTGGCATGGGTTTTGTATTCAACAAAGCCAAACACCACATGCACTCCAGCCCGTTCCAGATCGCGGGCCCATTTCATATTGGCTTCTTCGTCAAACCGCGCCTTGATCTCGACCAAGGCCGTGACGTTTTTTCCGTTTTCCGCAGCCTCAATCAGGGCGGCAATTATGGGGCTGTCCTTGGATGTGCGATAAAGAGTCTGTTTGATCGCAAGCACTTGCGGATCAATTGCGGCCTGACGCAGGAACTGTACCACCACGTCAAAGCTTTCAAACGGGTGGTGGACCAAGATATCCTTTTCGCGAATGGCGGCAAAACAGTCGCCGCCATGATCGCGGATACGCTCTGGAAAGCGCGGCTCAAACGGCTTGAATTTCAGGTCAGCGCGGTCAGGCGTGATCAGGGCCGCGACCTGGGCCAGGCCCAACATGCCATCCACCACCACCACGTCTTGCGGCTCTGCGTGCAGATTTTCGATGATAAAGGCGCGCAGATCGTCGGGCATGGATTTTTCGATCTTGACCCTGACGACAGACCCCATGCGCCGCTGTTTCAGCCGCGCTTCGAATTCGCGCACAAGGTCTTCGGCCTCTTCTTCGAATTCCACATCTGAATCGCGCACCAGCCGGAAATTGCCCCGTGCCACCACCTCGCAATCGGGAAACAGGTGATCGGTGAACAGGGATAGGAAGGTGTCGAGGTTGATAAATCGCCGTTCAACCCGCTTTCCGCGTCCGCTTTTGGCCGGCAGTTCCCAAAATCTTGCCACCTGGCTGGGCATGGGCAAAAGCGCATAAAGGCCCTTGCCGTCGCTGCGACGCTTGAGCTTCAAGGCCATAGCAAAGCCCAGATTAGGCAAGAAGGGAAACGGATGGGCCGGATCAATGGCCAGCGGCGTCAGAATGGCAAAGATCTGGTTGCTAAAAACAGGCTCCAGCCAAGTAAGGTCGTCTTTCGTAACCTCGGATTCATCCAGAACCTTAAGGCCCTCGGCGGCGAGCTGTTTTTTCAGGTCGAGCCAGATGCGTTGTTGGCTGGACATCAGGTCGGCTGCTGCGGCACTGACGCGGATCAGCTGCTGGCGCGCGGTCAGGCCGTCCTGGCTGACCACCCGCACGCCTTCACGCACCTGGCCCTTCAGGCCCGCAACCCGCACCATAAAGAACTCGTCGAGATTATTGGCTGAGATCGACAAAAACCTTAGCCGCTCGAGCAGGGGGTGGCGGGGATTTTCCGCCTCCTCGATCACGCGCTGATTAAACGCTAGCCAAGACAGTTCGCGGTTAAAGAAACGCTCAGGCGAGGCCAGCAGGGCCTCATCCAGATGCGCCCCATGGGTCACGACCATTGCAGGCGCTGTGGGAACCACGGTGTTTTTTGCGTCGGTCATAAGCGCCATGGGGTTGAGGGCGATAGGGCTATGTCGAAGGCCTTGATTGATTACGGTTTTGGACGAGCCGCAAGCAGACGGCAAGCCTTCAGGCAAATAGGTCGGTGGTCTGGTCAAAGATTTCAAAAAACTGTCGCGCAAGGGTCTTGGAAACGGGCTTGCCCTCGGTATCGGCCATGGCGTCAAGTTGCATGACCAGATTTCGGGCCGCAGGCACTGACCGCTCGATCCGCTTGAGCAGATATGGCAACAGGTCGTCCGCCGGCCGAATATTGTGTTGTTGGAAAAACTGCCTCAGCACGCCTTCGAGCACCAGATCATCTGGCTCTTCAATCTGGACCGTGGGCAGGGCCTTGAGGCGCGAGCCTAGGTCGGGCAATTGGACCGCCCAGAGCGCGGGCAGGGTGCGCGCTGTGATCAATAACCCGCCGCCCGCCAGGCCAGCCATATTGATCAGGTGAAACAGGGTCTCGTCGCTAAACTGTCCGTCCAGACCATCGATCAGGACCGGTTGGCCCGACAGGCTGGACAGGTCTGTCTGGCGATCGGTGCGCAACAGATGCGCGCGCGTCTGGTCTTGCCAAATCTTGGCCAGGTGACTTTTGCCACAGCCCTCTGGTCCAATCAGGGCCAGACACCCGCCATGCCAGTGCGGCCAAGCGCGAACCTGAGCGACAGCCTGAGCATTTGAGCGTGACTCTACAAGGTCTTCCGCCCGAAACTTGGGAAGCTGGTTTAGGTCAAGGCGCAGTTGCAGGCCCAAGGTCACAGTCCATATGGTCGATATTGCGCCGCATCCTAGGCCATTTGCGGTTAATAGGCGATCTATGCCATTGATAAGATCGCTTTTCAGGATGGAAAAGAATCCACAGAAGCGGGGATAAGCTTTGGACAAGTTTAAAGCCGTCGGTCCGGCGGCGGAAAACTTGACAAAACACTGGGATAATGCGCCCTTCCGCGCCTCATTGTTCGATGGCGCCGGGCGCTGAATTTGGGCAAGTATCGTTTAGAAGAAGACATTATGCACGCTTATCGCTCACACACCTGCGGTGCCCTTCGTTTGGCCGATGCGGCCAGCACGATTCGTTTGTCAGGCTGGATTAATCGCAAGCGCGACCATGGCGGCCTGATGTTTATCGATCTGCGCGACCATTATGGCCTGACCCAACTGGTCTTGAGCCCTGAAACGCCTGGATTTGATCAGGTGGCACGCCTAAGGGCCGAAAGCGTTATTCGCGTCGATGGCCAGGTCTTGGCCCGCTCCGCTGAGACGATCAATCCTGGCCTGCCGACGGGCGAGATCGAGATTCAGGTCCTGGCCATAGAGGTCCTTTCTGAAGCGGCGGAACTGCCTGTGCCTGTGTTTGGTGAGCCAGACTATCCCGAGGAGCTGCGCCTCAAGCACCGTTATCTGGACCTGCGCCGCGAGAGCCTGCACAAGAACATTGTTTTGCGCTCTCAAGTTGTTGATTCTGTACGTAAACGTATGGTCAGCCAGGGCTTTACCGAGTTCCAGACTCCGATTCTGACGGCATCCAGCCCCGAGGGCGCGCGCGATTTTCTGGTGCCGTCGCGTCTGCATCCGGGCAAGTTCTATGCCCTGCCACAGGCACCGCAGCAGTTTAAGCAGCTCTTGATGGTGGCGGGCTTTGACCGTTATTTCCAGATCGCGCCGTGCTTCCGCGACGAAGACGCCCGCGCCGACCGCTCGCCGGGAGAGTTTTATCAACTCGATGTCGAGATGAGCTTTGTCACCCAAGAAGACGTGTTCGCCGCGATTGAGCCGGTGCTGCATGGGGTGTTTGAAGAGTTTGCGAACGGCAAGACCGTCACGCCCTATCCGTTTCCGCGCATAGCCTATCGCGACTCCGTGCGCCTGTATGGCTCCGACAAGCCTGATCTGCGCAATCCAATCCAGATGGCCGATGTGTCAGAGCCGTTCCGCGGTTCGGGCTTTAAGGTGTTTGCCGGCATGCTGGAAAACCCCAAAGCGGCGATCTGGGCTATTCCTGCGCCCGGTGGCGGCAGCCGCGCCTTTTGCGACCGCATGAATGACTGGGCCAAGGGGGAGGGCCAGCCGGGCCTGGGCTATATCTTCTGGCGCGAAGGCGAAGAGGGCGCGGCCGGTCCCATTGCCAAGAATATCGGGCCAGAGCGGACCGAGGCGATTCGCGAGCAACTGGGCCTCAAGGTTGGGGACGCCGCCTTTTTTGTCGGCGGCGATCCGGATGCATTTTACAAATTTGCTGGCGCGGCGCGTAACAAGGTCGGGTTTGACCTGGGCCTGGTCGATGAAAACCAGTTCAAGTTCTGTTGGATTGTCGATTTCCCCATGTATGAATGGAGCGACGAGGAAAAAAAGGTCGATTTCTCGCACAATCCCTTCTCCATGCCCCAGGGCGAGCTAGACGCCCTCAACACCATGAACCCGCTCGACATACTGGCCTATCAGTATGACATCGTCTGCAATGGCATAGAGCTGTGCTCCGGCGCGATCCGTAATCACCGCCCCGATGTCATGCTCAAGGCGTTCGAGATTGCCGGTTATGGCGCCGATGTGGTCGAGACCGAATTTGGCGGCATGCTCAATGCCTTCCGCTATGGCGCGCCGCCGCACGGTGGTCTGGCCCCCGGCATTGACCGCATTGTCATGCTGCTGGCCGGTGTGCAAAACCTGCGCGAGGTCATCGCCTTCCCGCTGAACCAGCAAGGCCAGGACCTGATGATGAACGCCCCCTCCGAGGTCCGCGAACGCCAACTCAAAGAACTCCACATCCGCATTACACCGCCGATCAAGGTTTAGGGGGACGAGGCGACGGGGGCGGTAGGCCGAGTCTGCCTAACTTTGCAGGATATGGTGTCTATGCCATCTAAAAGCGTCTGGATGGACAGTAAAGCGTGGGTCGGCAGCTTCACGAATTGCGCGACCGTCCAGCTGCTTCAGTCGCACATTTTGTGCAATTGACGACACGGTTTCAGGCACGATTACACTTCTGTCGTCCGTTACGCTGAACAAGCCTTTGTCGAAGGCCCAATGATGTTGCTTGCACAATGCAATGCCATTTCGAGCGTCATCAGCACCCATTTGCGAGCGCGGAACAATGTGGGCCGCGTCGGTTTCAACTGCACCCGATGGGGTTGTCAAAGCCTCGGCGCAAACTGAGCAAGTCTTTTCATAAAGTTTAAGCACTTTAGACCTGAACACTATCGAGCGGGCCACGCGCCTGACCGTGGCACTTGACAACTCGGCTGACGGGTCGATCAACTGAAAGGGCGCAGCTTCCGTGGCCTGCTCTTCTTCCTGCGCTCGTTTCAAATCAGAATCTGAAATTGGCATGTTAATTAATTCGAGAACGCCCCACCGCCTTTCGCCTGTTAACGTTTTTGCTATAGCGAATTGATCAGAAGATTGTTTGACCAGCGTAAGGCGGTAGCAATCGAGCCGCGCCATATTGCGCTGAATAACTAAAATGTCGTTGCCCACTGCCTCGTTACGCAGAGCGCCAAGTTGGTCGGTCAGTCGCGATTCAGCTCTGCGAGTGCCGCCCCAAGTTTGATACTGGTAACGGGTGTTCACTGTTTGGCTGTAAGTGTTGCCAACAAACAGCTCGGCTTCAATTCTGCGGTCTTCGGTGGGGGCAATTGCGGAGGCATTTTCCTCGAGCCAAGGGAAATATGGGCGTAAGTCTATCGGGACAACAATACCGCCCTGATGGCCCTTGGCGGCCCCGGTATCGTTATGCGCCAATACCTTGAAAATTGGACAGTCCCATTCGGTTGAAGGGATTAAACAGTTCAATATGGCTGCCATTTCCTATTCCGCAAAGATTGAGTTGTCGGTTAAGTTTTTTCAGCACTCGCTGGGCTCAATTTCTTTTCTACCGCCATCGCTGAAACAATCGACTTTTTCATGTGTTTCGCGACGGCTTTGACAACTGGAACAACCACAGAATTGCCAAACTGGCGATAGGCTTGGGTATCGGACACGGTTATCTTGAAATCGCTACCTTTGGGTTCATCAAATCCCATTAGACGCGCGCACTCGCGTGGCGTTAAGCGGCGAGGGGCCTTGCCGTCTTGTTGGATTAGGATTTCGGAACCATCTTTGAAATAGCGCGCTGAAAGTGTTCGCGCCGTATCATCAGGTCCCACAAGGCCAAATCCAAATCCATTGCCTTTCAATCGATGCTTAGCAGCGTAGTTTTGCAGGTAGGTCCACAGGTTCTCAGTCAAAGTATACCGAGGCGACACACTTGCAATGTTACCGACCGTAAATGGTAGTTCCGGTGCCTCTGTGCCGTCCGCCGGATGAAGGATTGACCGTAGTTTTGGTCCCATATTCGCTGCTGGTACCTTCATCTTTGCAAATGAAAACTTCGATTTCTCTTTAAAACCTACAATGAATATCCGTTCCCTGTGTTGTGGGACCCAGCCCTTGGCATCAATGACCAGCCAATCGATTTGATAGCCAAGTTCTTCCGTCAGCACTTTTTGCATGACCTCAAAAGTGCGGCCCTTGTCATGGCTAACGAGGTTGCGAACATTTTCCAGCAAAAACGCCTTTGGCTTATGATAGGCGATAATTCTGGCAACATCAAAAAAGAGTGTGCCTTGGGTGTCGCATGCGAAACCGTGGGGGCGGTTTAAGGCGTTCTTTTTTGAAACACCGGCAATCGAAAACGGTTGGCATGGAAAGCCAGCCAATAGGACGTCATGGCTTGGAATATCGCACGCGTCGATTTTGGTGATGTCGCCGGCGATCTCATGAAGGTCATTAGGAAAATTGGCCTTGTATGTGGCTTGGCTATACTTGTCCCATTCGGAGGTAAAAACGCAACGCCCGCCAATCGATTCAAATCCGCGCCTCAATCCGCCAATGCCTGCGAAAAGATCAATAAAATCAAATAATTGAGATGGGCTTCTTGGCGGATTTTGTTTCTTAAGGCTGTCACCACTCAAGGTGTTTGAGCCATTGTTGAGCCAACTAAGATCTGTTCCCATGCCAGAATCTAGACCGACTTCCGAGTTTGGAAAGGATCGTTCCGATTCGTTTAAATTGTCAGCGAAGCTGTCCATAACACCATCTCAAAGCGCAATTTGTTTGGGAACATTTATAGAACAAATTCCCAGAAAGCTAAAGCCGATTCGAGCGCGTTTGGAACTTAAAAACCGCATGCCTATTCTAGACGTATAACCAAACCAGCCGCTACCGCCGCCAGGCGCGTCCGCGGCAGGATTTGGCGGTCAGGGGGCTGGGCAGGCGGGTTTGGGCGTTGGCGCAGGCCTCGTCGATCTGGTCTTGGTCAAGGCCCTTGGCGGCTGAGAAATCGACGCCGCCTATGGCTGTGCGGCTAAATGAGGCGTCGGTAAAATCGGCTCCGGCGACGCTGGCACCGGCCATATTGGCACCGTCCAGCGAGGCATGGCGAAAGCTGGCCTGGTCCAGGCGGGCCTTGGTCATATTGCTGGCATCCAGATCGGCATTGGTAAAATCAGCCCGGCGCGCATCGGCGCCTTCCAGATTGGCAGCCGACAGATCGCTGTGGCGCAAAACGCTTCGGGCCAGATTGGCGAGTTTCAGATTGACTGCGGGCATATCCGCCCCGCTCAAGTCCACGCCGCCCAGATTAGCGCCTTCGAAATTGGAGCCCATGGCTTCAATTCCCGCCATGACCGCGCCGGTAAACTGGGCCTTGGCCAGGTTGGAGCCGATGAATTCAGTGCCGCGCAGGTCCGATTTCATAAAATTGGCCCCAGCAAAATTGGAGCCCTGAACCGTGGCCCCGCGCAGGTCCGCGCCAGCCAGTATGGCACCGCTGAAATTGGCCCCGACAAATTGCGCGCCCGTCAGCTTGCGGCCCGCCAGATTGCAATTGAGGCATACCCCGCCAAATGACACGACCCGCGCCACGTCGGGATCCTTGCCCGCCGCCATCGCTGGCAGCGGTGACAGGCCCAAGGCCAGGGTCAAAAGGCCGATCATGAGGCCAGAGGTTTGGTGTGAAAGGATCAAAACAAGAGCCCTTGATACGGTTCGCTGGTTTATCTGGCCGCAAAACGGGCTGAATGCACCTTAATTCCCTGTAATGACATTCATTTAACGCCGGGCGAGGGGGATGATTTATATGCAGTAAATCTTCCCTCCACCGAATCTGGATTGAACCTAGACCGCGCCCGCATCGGGGGCTTGTTCAATATGGCCGCACTGGTCACAAACCTGTTGGCCGCCGCGGGTGCGCAGGCCAAGATCGCCGCAGGCTTGGCAAACCTCGGCTGGGCGCGGGTCTGTGGTCTGGCTGCGGTCGGTTTTACGCCCGCCAATCGGCAAGAATACAAGATTGTCTGGCGTTGCACCTCTGGAATAGCCCTTGGAGATGAATTTCTGCACCGGCAGGGGCTCGTCTGTGTCTGCCTCAGACCAGGGCTTGCTTAAGCCATCCTTGCCAAAAGCATTGGGGTCGGCATTGGCCAGATCGTCTCGGCCCAGATAGGACACGCCCAGTTCGCGGAAAATATAGTCCAGGATCGAGCTGGCCGAGCGGATGGAGTCATTGCCCGTCACCTGTCCGGCAGGCTCAAACCGGGTAAAGACAAAGGCATCGACAAATTCGTCCAGGGGCACGCCGTATTGCAGGCCAATCGAGACGGCTATGGCAAAATTATTCATCACCGAACGGAAGGCCGCGCCTTCCTTATGCATGTCGATAAAGATTTCACCGACCTCGCCATCCTCATATTCGCCCGTATGCAGATAGACCTTATGGCCCCCGACCGCGGCCTTTTGGATATAGCCCTTGCGCCGGTCGGGCAGTTTGCGGCGGACCCGGTCACGCTCGACCACACGCTCAATAATCCGTTCACTGACAATCGGCTCTGGCGCGGGCCTTGTGCGGCCAAGGCCCGCCTCGTCAAGATCGGGCAGGTCAAGGGCCAAGGTTTCTGGCGGCGCGGATCGGCGCAACTGAATCGCCCTAAGGCCTGCCCGCGCGCCAGCGGCTTGTAAACGCGCTGCCAGGGCGGGTTCATCCTGAAAATCAAGCCTCAAGTGCATCAGGCTGGGGGCGCAGCTAAAGGCTTCGGCGGCCACGGTCATGGCCATGCGCGCGGCGGTGGCGGCTGGGTCAGCGCCTTGGTAATCGGCAAACAGGGCCTTGGATGATGACGGCAGATCGGCCCATGCCGCCAAGGTGGCGTGCCCGCAGGCATGGGCTTGGGCAGAGGCTATGGCCTGGGCGTCAAAGCCCATCTGGGCCAGGGTATCAAAGCCTTGGTCGTTTAGGGCCTCTTGCGAGACGCCCAGTATATCGCGCAGAAAACCTGTGCCGATCACCTGGGGTGAAAAGGCGGTGCGCAGATCGCCGCTCATGCGCAACCAGACCTGGGCGGCCTCGATCTCGTGATCGGTCAGGCCCTTGGCCTTGAGCGTCAGGGGATTGATGAAGGGGGCCTGGTCCAGTGTGCCATGGCCAAGGGCATGGGCGCAGGCCGCATCAATGTCCAGGCCAAGCCTGCCAAGGGCCGTGGCCGCAGAGGCGGACAGGGTGCGAACAATCTGGCCATCTGCGGTTTCGGCAACTGTGACCGCCGGGCCGCTTGGGCGCGTGCCAAGGCCAGGATTACCCAGGCGCAGATCAAGCTCTGGATCGATAAACAGGCTCAAGGTCTGAGCATTGCGCAGGCCCGTTACCCGCGCCGCCGCAAAGGCCTCGGTCAGGCGCGGCAGGGCTAGGGCTGCAAGCGCATCCTCGTTGGCCAAGGCCTTGCAGGTCTTGATCATGGTTTGCACCCGTTCAAGACGACCGTCTCGATCCGCTTCAAAGGCCAGATAGGCCCCCGCCGTCCTGGCCATCTGTGCCGAAGCCTCCAGGCTGGCGGCCTGGGCCAGGCTGAACAGGCCGCTGACGGTTTGGCGGGCCTTGTCAGAGCCATAGGCCAGGGTTTGCAGCGTCAAGACCTCAGACACCCCGCCCAAGCCCAACGCAAGCGGCCTCCAGCCATGGCGGGTCTGGGCTTGATGGGCATCGGCGCTAAAGCCGCACGTGGTTTCAATGTCTAGCGCCAGGGTCCAGAGCCTGACCGCCTCGCATAGGGCATCGGTATCAAGGCCAGCGGGCGTCCAAAACTGGCTGACATCAAGGGCGGCTCTTGGCGCGCAGTCCAGACGGCCAACGGCCTCTGCGTCGCGTGGATCAAAGGCCATGATGAGTTGACCGGTTTCCCAGGCCGCCATGGCCGCGCGACCGGCCGCGCGGCTTGCCGCCTCGACCTCGGGGCGGCTGGCGGTCAAGATCAGGGGCGGGCAGGTATCGGCAGCGTCGGTAAGCTCGGTCTGCCAGTCCAGCTCTCCTGCCCTTGCCAAGGCCATGGCGGTATGGATCAAGCCATCACTGGCCCCAGCCTCTCGGGCCGCCTTGGCGGCGCGGGCCAGCGCCGTATTGTGCTTGGGGTCGCTACAGCGCGCCATATCGCCGTCACAACGCGCGACCGCATCCATCACGGCCTGAAGCCTTGCCGATAGGGCTTCAAGCGCTTGTTGCCGGGTGGTCAGGCTGCGATAGCGGGACAGGTGGGCGCTAAGTCTGGGTTCAAACTCAATGGCCGCCAGGTCGAGCGTGATGGTCTCGGGCACTGGCTCCATAGCGTAGCCAAGCAGGGGATCAACGCGGTGGCCACCGGCCAGCACCGCCCCGGGCGCGGCCTTGCCTGACACCATGCTGACCCACAAGGCCTGCTCAAACGCCTTGGCCTCGTCCAGATTGGCAAAAAGCTGCTGGTCCAGGCCAAAGGCCGCCAGCCGCCGGGCATAGCGCGCGGGGCCTTCTTCCAGAGCAGCCTCAAACGGATGGGCTTGCGTCAACTCGGCGGGCAGTTCGGTGGCGGGGGCGTCGGTGGGCAGGGCCTGACCCCAGTCTAGCCAAGCTTCAAGCCGCGCCGAGGTCCAGTGCCGGGGGGCCTTGACCAAGGTCACATCGTCCGCGCGCTCGATCCAGCGGTCATCCAGCCCCTGTTGAACGGCTTGCAATGCAGCAATCTGGGGGTCAAAGCGCATAGCGTGCTCCTAATTCACGGATCAAGTCTAGGATTGCCAGCGCGTGCCTGCAATAGATGCTGTGGTTATCCCGTGGTCTATCCACAAGATGTTGTAGTTATGGGCTGGTTTTTCGGCTGTTCCGGCTTTTTGCTCGGCGCTGGACGTGGGCGGGTCGCACGCCTATACTCGACCCAGCGGTCCGATAGGATGCGCTCATGATCAAGACTGTTTTCAATGGGTAGGCTCAAAGTGCTGAAGTCCATATTCACCTGGTGGAACGGAGCGACGATTGGCGCCCGATTTACGATTGGCCGCCGCGGCGTTCTGGTTGGCGAAGATGCCGGCGGTAATCGCTATTACGAGGCCAAGGACAACAGCGATTCTTATGACGGCCGCCGCCGCCGCTGGGTGATCTATCAAGGCTATGCCGAGGCCTCCAAGGTTCCGCCCGAATGGAATGGCTGGCTGCGCTATACATATGACGAGACGCCGACCCAGTCGCCCCTGCCGCGTCAGGCCTGGGAAAAGGATCATCTGCCCAACTTGACTGGAACCTTGCAGGCTTGGCGGCCAACAGGCTCGATCAGCCGTCTGGGCGTACGCCCCGAGGCCACCGGCGATTACCAAGCCTGGAAGCCTGATTAGAGCATGGGCGGTCGTAAATCCTATGGATTAGCGCTTGGCTTGAGCTTGGCCATCCTGGTCCTGCCGGTCCGTGCCCAGCAGGCCGATAGCCCTATTGCGGCGCCCGTTCAGGATGCACCGACCGATACGGTGCCGAAACCTGATAAAGCCGTGTTGCCAATCGACCCGACAGAGTCTGTCGCGGTCCCATCCTCGTCGAACAAGCCTGCCCCGCCGCTCAAGCGTAGGCGTTATACGGTGGCAATCTTGCAGGTGCTCGACAAGGTCACGGCCCAAACCTTAAGATTTGAGGCCACGGTCAATAAGCCTGTGCGCTATAAGTCGGTCGTGATTACCGTACGGACCTGCGAGCTCTCGGCTGGCGACGAGTCGGTGCGTGATGCCTTTGTCAATCTGCAGATCGATTCTGTGCCGGCTATGATTGACGCCAAGCCCGCTGCCCCGGGTCGGCAATTGTTCAAGGGCTGGATGTTTGCCTCATCGCCGGGCCTGAATGCCTTTCAGCATCAGACCTATGATGTCTGGGTAATCACCTGCAAGACCTCGGCACCCGCCGCATAGGTCGGCAACTGGTAAAAGTCGGCGGCGCGGTTTAGGGCCAGTCCCAGCCGCCTTTGATAATCCACCCGGCTAATGTCGTGCACGCCAAACTGAGTCAGGTGCTCGGTCAGGAACTGGGTGTCCAAAAGCTGATAGCGGCCAGCAATCAGCCGCGCGACCAGGTGGACCAGGGCAATCTTGCTGGCATCACGCGCCGTCGAAAACATACTCTCGCCAAAGAATGCCCCGCCAAGGGCTACCCCATACAGGCCGCCGACCAGTTGCCCCTCGTGCCAGCACTCAATGCTGTGCGCTAGGCCACGCACAAACAGTTGGCCATACAGGGTCTCAATCGCCCCATTGATCCAGGTCTCGGTGCGCCCCGGTCGCTCGGCGGCGCAACTGGCAACAACGGCATCAAAAGCTGTGTCGATACGAACAGCATAAGGGGTCGCGCGCACAGTCCTAGCCAGCCGCTTTGGGATATGAAATCGATTAAGCGGCAGCACGCCGCGCCGGTCTGGATCGACCAGAAACACGCTGTCATCCGTGCGGGAGTCCGCCATCGGAAACACGCCGCGCTCATAGCATTTGATCAGGTCTTCAACAGTAAAGCGCGTCAAGAGGGTGCCTCGACCGGCGGGCTTAGCCGCCAGCCTTGATCCAGTTTTCCAGCCAGTGAATATGATAGTCCCCGGCAATAATGTCATCTTGAACCAGCAGGTCCTGAAACAGGGGAATGGTGGTTTCAATGCCGCCAACCACCATTTCGCTCAAGGACCGCCGAAGCCGCGCAATGCATTCGCGTCGGTCGCGCCCGTGCACAATCAGCTTGCCCGCCAGACTGTCATAATAGGGCGGGATCGAATACCCGGCATAGAGCGCGGAGTCGAGCCTAACGCCCAGGCCGCCTGGCGCATGAAACGCGCTGACAAGGCCCGGTGACGGGGTGAAGGTACGGGCATTCTCGGCATTGATCCGGCACTCAATCGCATGGCCCTTGAACACCACCTCGTCCTGGCTAAAGCTTAAGGGCAGACCCGCCGCAATGCGGATCTGCTCGCGCACTAGGTCAATGCCGGTAATGGCCTCAGTTACCGGATGCTCGACCTGCAGGCGGGTATTCATCTCGATAAAGAAAAACTCGCCATTTTCGTAGAGGAACTCGATTGTGCCGACGCCCAGATAGCCAATCGCGGCCACGGCATCGACGACCACCTTGCCAATCTTGGCGCGGGTCTCAGCATCGATAATCGGCGAGGGGGCTTCTTCGAGCACTTTTTGGTGGCGGCGCTGCAAGGAACAGTCGCGCTCGCCCAAATGCACCACATTGCCAAAGCTGTCGGCAATGACCTGCAACTCGATGTGACGTGGGCGCTGCAAATAGCGCTCCATATAGACGCTGTCGTCGCCAAAGGCCGCACCTGCTTCGCCCTTGGCGGTCGCAACCGCTTCGGACAAGGATTCGCGGTCCAAGGCCACCTTCATGCCACGCCCACCACCGCCGGACGCAGCCTTGATCAGGACCGGATAGCCAATCACTTCGGCCGCTGCAAACGCCTCTTCCTCGGTTTGGAGCGCGCCTTCAGAGCCAGGGACAACCGGAATTCCAGCTTCCTTAACCGCCTGTTTGGCCGTGATCTTGTCGCCCATCATGCGGATGTGCTCAGGCTTTGGCCCGATAAAGGTCAGGCCATGGGCCCCAACAATCTCAGCAAACCGCGCATTTTCGGACAAGAAGCCATAGCCGGGGTGAATGGCCTGGGCACCGGTGATTTCTGCCGCTGCAATAATGGAGGGGATGTTCAGATAGCTTTTGGCCGCGCTGGCAGGGCCAATACAGACGCTTTCATCGGCAAGCCGCACATGCATGGCGCTGGCATCGGCTTCGGAATGGACCGCCACAGTGGCAATGCCCATTTCCTTACAGGCGCGGTGAATCCGCAGGGCGATTTCGCCGCGGTTGGCAATCAGGACCTTATCGAACATCGCTCTAACCGAGGACCACGAGGGGCTCACCGAACTCGATCGGGTCGCCGTCAGCAATAAGAATATCAACGATCTTGCCCGCGCGCGGTGCAGAGATCGGGTTCATGGTTTTCATGGCTTCAACAATCAGCAGGGTCTGGCCTTCAGTGACCGTATCGCCGATCTTGCAGAAGGGTTCGGCGCCGGGTTGAGGCTGAAGATAAACCGTGCCGACCATGGGCGACTTGACAATATCGCCCTGGGGGATCTCCTGGGCAACCGGTGCCGCCGCCACGGGGCCAGCAGCAGCGGCAGGCGCGGGGGTGGCATAGGCGACCGGCGCGGCAACCGCCACGGCTTGCCCAACGCTGGTCAAGGTGCGTACCACCCTGATTTTCAGGTCTCCTTGCTCGACCTCGATCTCGCTCAAGCCGGTTTCGTTCAGAATATCGGCGAGTTTGCGTACCAAACGCGAATCGATTGGAACGCTGGAGTTTTTAGCAATGGTCATGGATAAAGCCTTGTCTTCACGCCTTGTCGGCTATGGTTTTAAGCTCAGTGTCGCAGCGGCCTCGATAGCCAGTTCATAACTCTTGGCGCCAAAGCCAGACACCAGGCCATTTGCAGCAAGCGCCACATAGGTGGAGTGACGAAACGCTTCGCGCGCTGCCGGATTGGACAGGTGGCACTCAATAACCGGTATGGTCAGGGATTTCAAAGCATCAAGTAAGGCAATCGAGGTGTGGCCATATCCAGCCGGGTTTAGCACCAGGGCGCAGGCGGCTGTGCGAGCCTCTTGCACCCAGTCGATCAGCACACCTTCATGATTAGTCTGGCGAAAGTCTATGCCAAATCCCAAGGCCTTGGCCCTGACCTGGCACAGGGCCTCGATATCGGCCAAGGTGGCCGAGCCATAAATATGCGGCTCTCTGACACCGAGAAGATTGAGATTGGGCCCATTCAGGACAAATATGATCTTGGACATGCGCCCCCGCCGTCATTAGGAGGTGTCTTGTATCGCTGCTCGCGCCGCTTCACAAGCTTTGCGCCAGTATGGGTTAGGAAAGTGAGCCAGTATGCACATAATTGTGAACGGGGAGGAGCGCGCTTTTTCAGGCCTTACCTCGATTTCAGCCTTGATCGACGCCCTGGGTCTGGATGGCCGCAAGCTGGCGATTGAACGAAACCTCGAAATTGTGCCGCGCTCGGTTTATGACCAGACTCCCCTGAGCGACGGGGACCGAATCGAGATCGTACATTTTATCGGAGGCGGCTGAGATGAGCGGCGCGGACACCTGGACTGTAGCGGGCAAGACCTTTCACTCGCGCCTGATAGTCGGTACCGGCAAATATAAGGACTATGCGGTCAATGCTGCGGCGGCTGAAGCGGCGGGCGCCGAGATCGTCACCGTGGCCGTGCGCCGCGTAAACCTGTCCGATCCCAGCCAGCCTATGCTGGTGGA
Organism: Caulobacteraceae bacterium; assembly: GCA_044346445.1. Lineage (GTDB taxonomy): Bacteria > Pseudomonadota > Alphaproteobacteria > Caulobacterales > Caulobacteraceae > CAISGS01. Next base: position 7,663 of record JBIIZD010000015.1, on the reverse strand, counting down.
CTATGTCAAACCGGATCGCTTCACCTATCTGCCCAATACAGCGGGCTGTTTTACCGGCGAAGACGCCGTGCGCACGCTGCGGCTGGCGCGCGAGGCGGGGGGCTGGAGCCTGGTCAAGCTGGAGGTCTTGAGCGATCCCAAGACGCTTTATCCCGACATGGAAGAAACCCTGCGCGCGCTCAAGTTGCTGGTGGCCGAGGGTTTTGATGTCATGGTCTATTGCAGCGATGATCCGGTTTATGCGCGCAAGCTGGAAGCGGCGGGCGCAGCGGCCATCATGCCGCTCGGCGCGCCAATTGGCTCAGGCCTGGGTATCCAAAACCGCGTCAATATCCGCCTGATTGTCGAACAGGCCAAGGTGCCGGTTCTGGTCGATGCCGGGGTGGGCACAGCCTCGGATGCGGCAATTGCCATGGAGCTCGGCTGCGACGGCGTCTTGATGAACACGGCCATTGCCGAGGCCCGCGACCCCATCCTAATGGCCAGCGCGATGAAGCACGCCGTCATTGCTGGCCGTGAAGCCTATCTGGCCGGACGCATGCCCAAACGCATGTACGCGGACCCGTCCTCGCCCTTGGCGGGTTTGATTTAGCACTGATCAACCCTCCCCCTTTGGGGGAGGGGGACCGCGAAGCGGTGGAGGGGGCTTGGCGGGCTAAATGCCGTTCACCCTAACCCGCCTTAGGCCCACCCTTGTTGGCATTGCGGCGGGCGTCTTCGATTGCGGCTTTCAGGGCTTCGATATCGGCACCGGGGATCATGGTTTCGCCGATAACAAAGGCGGGCGTGCCTTGGACGCCTATGGTCGTGCCAAGGGTGTGGGTGGCGGTGAGATGGTCTGTGATGGCATCGGCCTCGCCGCTGGCCTTGATGGTGGCGGGGTTCAGGCCATTGGCGGTCAGGATGGCATTAATCGCGTCATCATCCAGGCTCTTATGCGCCATCAAGGCGGCGTGGACAGCGGCATACTTGCCTTGCGCACCAGCGGCCAAGGCCGCGCGGGCGGCGCGCAGGGACACGCCAAGGCGGCCATCACGGTCGGGCAGGATGGGGAATTCCTTGAGCACCAGCCGCACATCGCGGTTTTGCGCCAGCAATTGCTCAAGCTCGGGCTGGGCCACCTTGCAATAGCCGCAGCGATAATCAAAAAACTCGACCACGGTGATCGTACCCTTGGGGTTTCCAGCCACGAAATCGCGCGGATCAGCGATCAGGGCGGCGCGGTTTTCACCAATCTTGCTGCGGGTCAGGCTGGCGGCTTCGGCCACCTGTTTTTGCTGCAATCGGGTCAGGGCTTCCTCGATCACTTCGGGATGATTGACCAGATAGGCGTGGACCCGCTCGCCAAAAGCCTTTTCATTCTGCACCAGATAACAGCCGCTCAAGCTCAGGGCGGCGGCAAGCAGGGCCAGGGTTTTCAACACGCGCATTAATCAGGACTTTCCTTGGATTGGAAGCAGAATGGGCAAGGAGGCTGCAACAGGGGTTTGGGGTCCCGTCGCCGATGGCGCAGGCGCAGGCGCAGGGCTTGGCGCGGGGGCAGGGTTCTCTGCCGGGGCTTGCTGTGCGTCGGTATGCGCGCCAGAACGCCGATGGCGCGGCGCTGTGCTGCCTTCTTTGGAGAGGTCTTTTAAGTCCTGATCCGTTGGCTCGGAGGTCAGGACAATGTCGGTGGCGCGGCGCCATTCGGGGCTGCCCTTGGTCAGGGCCTCGCGGGCACGCATGGCAAACACCCGCGCCTCGGTCGGTGAGCCAACCGCGAAATATTGCTCCGCCGCCGCCAGTCGCGCCATGCCAGGCTGGCCCTTGCGGTCATAGGCCTCAGACAGCATACGCCAGCCAAACGGATTATCATTCTCTATCGCCATGGCGCGGTTGATGTGTTCAATGGCCTCGTCTGTGCGCTTGGCATCATCCTGGGCAAGCAGGGTTTGCCCCAATGCCAGATGGAACAGGGCCGCCTGCGGCATCAGCTCAACGCAGCGCCTGTATGCAGGTTCCGCCTCCTTGGCGCGGGCCGATTCAAACAGGGTTTGGCCGCGAAGCTCCCACAGATAGGGATTATCAGGTTGTTCCTTTAGCAAGGCATCAATCGCCTTGAGCGCCTTTTCCGTATCAAGTGCCCTATAATAGGCGATGGCGCGAGCATAGCGCGCTGGATAGCTGGTATCCGTTTCTTTAAATTCTATAAAGGTTTGTTGCGGCGGGTTCATAAAGGCTTTGAGCTTGGCAATCATGATCATGTGCCGGTCTTGCAGCATGGCGCTGTCGGTCTTGTCGTAATTTGGCAAGGCCTCGACCCGCACCCTTAGGGCCTCAATACGGTCTGAAGACAGAGGGTGGCTACGGAAGAAGGGATAACGCTTGGCGTCGGAAAACACTTCTTGATAACGAAAATTGTCGAAGAACCGCACCAAGCCTCGCCCAGATTGGCCGCTGTGATCCAGATAGGTGGCTGCGGCCTGGTCGGCTGCCGATTCCTGCACCCGGCTATAGCCAAGCACTGACAATGTGGCGAAATAGCTCGAATTTCCGACCAGAACGGCGGCGGCATCGGGTGCGCCAGCGATTGCCGCCAAAACACCTAAGCCCATGGTGAGAATAAAGGTCCCGGTTGCCGCGCGGCTGGCATCGCCCGAGCGCGCCAGGTGGCCACCGGCAACGTGGCCCGTCTCGTGAGCAATGACCCCAATAAGCTCGTTCGGGGTCTTGGTCTCTATGATCAGCCCGGTATTGAAAAACAGGTTTTGGCCACCGGCGGCAAAGGCATTGATCTGCTTGTCGCCGATCAGATGGATTTTGACATTGTTTGGCGTCAGTCCCGCGGCCGTAAAGATCGGGTCGGAATAGACACGCAAGGTTTGCTCAATCTCTGTGTCGCGGATCAGGGCCAAGGCCTGGGCCTGGGCGGCCGTCTGACCAAAGACCAAGCCGATCACGACCAAGGCGGCCATGGCCCGGCTCAGGCGGCGTTTGCTGCTGTGGCCGAGACCGGATTGAACACGCGCTAGAGGGGGCAAATCATCACTCCGAACTGGCCCCCGCGCGGTTCAATGCGCGGGGGATAATACCCCTTGGGGACAAGGATAGGGGTTTAACCGCGACGCCACCAGCCCTTCTTTGGCTTGGCAGCGGCCGTTTCGATCAGTTGTGCCTGAGGGTCAGGCGCGGCTAGGGGCTGGCTGACAGGTTCTGGGGCAGGTTCTGGCGCAGGTTCTGGGGCCACCTCAACCGGTTCAGTTACGGCTTCGACGACTATCGCCGCCTCAATGGCTTCTGCCTCTGGCTTGGCCTTGGCGCGGCTGCGGCGAGCCTTGGCAGGCTTGGCCTTTGGCTCGTCGACGGGTGGAAGCTCAACCCAGATGTCCGTGGCAGGCTCTGGAGCAGGCTCTGCAACAAGCTCTGGCGCGTCAAGCTCAGCCACGACTTCAGGCTGGTCTGCGGTCGCAGCACGGCCCTTGGCCGGGCGACGCTTGCGCGCCGGCCTTGCTGTTGGGGCGTCGGCTTCGGCCAAGACAGCCTCGGTGGTCTCGACCGAGGCCATGAGTGCCGGCGCAGCCGTAATCACCGCTGCGGGCGCTTCGACCGGGGCCATGGCATCGACAGGCGGCCTTGGACGGGGCTGAAGCGGGTCAAACCAGATATAGGGATCGCCATCTGGGGCCCTGGGGCGGGTCCAGCCATAGGGCTCGTCCGTGCGCACGTCCTCACGCATCCGGCGACCACCCCTGCGGCCACGACGACGACGGCGGCGCTGGGCCTCGGTCAGGTCACCGCCTTCGCCGCCTTCATTGACTTCGCGTGACTGCGCATCATCGTCCTGATCAGCCTCCTCGTCAGCGTCCGTGCTGACCTGACGATCAGAGGGTTCATCGCCTCGGCGACCCCGGCGGCGGCGGCGCTTGCGGCGGCGTCCAGCCTCACTGTCGTCAGAGACCTCCTCGCTGCGCGCGGGGGCGTTGCGGGCTTGCGCCGGGCGGGCCGTGACCTGCTCGCCATCGGCTTCGTCAGCGTCCTCGGCGATCAAGTCGTCGTCTTCGTCCTCGACATCGTCATCATCCATGATCAGGTCGTCTTGACTGTCATCGAACGGAATGCGGGCCACGGCGGCCAGAACTTCGGGCGAGGGCTCAAATTCGCGCGACTCGATCCGATCAATGGCGTGCTCGGCATGGGCCAGGCTGGTATCGATCTGGATGGTGACGACCAGGCCCTTGGTCAGGCGCACACGCTCCAGATAGGGGCGCTTTTCATTGAGAATATACAGACAGACCGCTTGGGGAACGCGCAAGACTATGGTCCCGGCACCGCCGCTGACAGCCTCCATCTCAATGCCGCGTAATGCCGAAAGGGCGCTGGACTCGACCGACAAGACCCGGCCAACGCCTGCGCAGTGCTCACATATATGGGTCGTGCCTTCCAGCACGCCAGACCGGCGGCGCTGGCGGGAGATTTCCATCAGGCCAAAGGACGAGATCTTGCCCATCTGGATACGGGCACGGTCGTCTTTCAGGCAGTCTTTCAAGACCTTTTCGACGGCCCGGTTATTCTTCGACTCCTCCATATCGATGAAGTCGATCACGACAAGGCCTGCCAGATCGCGCAGACGCAGTTGGCGCGCCGCCTCTTCGGCCGCTTCCAGATTGGTCTTAAGGGCTGTGGCCTCAATATTGCGTTCGCGGGTTGCCTTGCCAGAATTGACATCGACCGCGACCAGGGCCTCGGTCTGGTTGATCACCAGATAACCGCCCGAACGCAAGGGAACGACCGGGGTATAGATCTGGGCCAACTGGTCCTCAACCCGGTGTTTTACAAACAGCGGCGTGGGTTCGCGATAGGCTTGGATCTTTTTGGCTTGCGAAGGCATTAGCATCCGCATGAATTCCTTGGCCTCGCGATAGCCGTCCTCGCCCTCGACCCAGATGCCTTCCAACTCCTTGTCATACATGTCGCGGATGGCCCGCTTTACCAGATCCTCTTCCTCATAGATCAAGGCCGGGGCAATGGAGTGGAGCGTGACGTCGCGGATGTTTTCCCAAAGGCGCAGCAGATATTCATAGTCGCGCTTGATTTCGGCCTTGGTGCGCTTGGCACCCGCCGTGCGGACAATCAGGCCCATGCCTTGCGGCACATCCAGGCTCTGGACCACCGATTTCAAACGCTTACGGTCGGTGACCGTGGTGATCTTGCGGCTAATGCCGCCGCCGCGGGCTGTATTTGGCATAAGGACGCCATAGCGACCTGCCAGGGACAGATAGGTCGTAAGGGCCGCCCCCTTATTGCCGCGCTCTTCCTTGACCACCTGGATCAGCATGATCTGGCGGCGCTTGATCACTTCTTGGATCTTATAGCGACGCATCAGGCGGCGGCGACGGCGCTCGACCTCTTCTTCCATGCCGTCATCATCGTGATCGGCTTCGCCAATAACTTCGCTATCGTCATTGTCGTCTTGCAGGGACGCTGCTGAGGGGTGATGATCATCCTCGTCGGACATCATGTCACGGATCAGGGCTTCCCGATCGGCCATGGGGATCTGGTAATAATCCGGATGGATCTCGTTAAACGCCAAAAAGCCGTGGCGATTGCCGCCGTATTCCACAAAGGCGGCCTGAAGGCTGGGTTCTACCCGTGTAACCTTGGCAAGATAAATATTGCCACGCAGCTGCTTTTTGGATCGGCTTTCAAAATCGAATTCTTCAATCCGTGACCCATCCAGCACCACCACACGCGTCTCTTCGGCGTGGGAGGCGTCGATTAACATTCTTTTCGACATTGAAATAATCTCCGCGGCGCGCGCAGGAACGGGGTTCCCGGGGCCGGATTTGAAGGGGGGCAGGCGCAAAACGGGCCTCACCGCCGCTAGGGGCAGTAAAAGGGGCCTTGGGCCGGAAAGGGGCGTGTGCGACGCTGCCCATGAGGTTTGTGCATCCTTGACGCGCCAGACGGCGCGGATCGGAGAAGTGCTTGGGCGACCGGCTAGGGCCAGCTTCAGCACGAGGGACGCTTGCCGCACCGTGCAGGGCAGGGCGATCTAAGCGGTTTGACCACATTGCAACATACCGAGAAAAAAAGAAAGCGTCTGGAGTCAGAAGAAGAATTAACGATTTATGTACCTTAATAGAGTGTTATGACGGTCTTGTTTCGAAAATGACCCCCTAGGGTGGGGGCCAGATGGATTGAGACACTCTCTATGGCGAACAAATTTCAAGGCGGCTTTGAAAAACGCTCCCTATGGCGGCGCGTAAGAGCAAGCGCGCGCATCGCTTTGGCGGCTTGGATCGGGCCAGTTTTGGCCCTGGGCCTGTTGAGTACAGCCGCCCATGCAGCCTCTGGCAATATATTTACGGTCCGGTTTGGCGGAAACGCCACGGAAACAAGGGTTGTGGTCGAGCTGGATCGCGCCGTGCGCGGCCAACTGGTTTCGAATGCGGGCCAGGACAAGGCCTTGATCCTCGCCTTGCCTGAGCTGATCTCTGGCGGAGTGATGCAGGGATTTGGTACGGGCTTGGTTAAGTCCTGGGAGATTGATGAGGCCGCTGGTGCCGTGCGCCTGAAATTGGCCTTGTCCAGGCCCGGTACGGTAAAGCGCCAGTTCTTGATCCCGCCGGGCCAGGGTCAGTCGCATTATCGTTATGTGCTCGATATCGTCCCTGGTGAGCCTGCGGCAACGCCAATCGCCGCGCCGACGCCCACATCCAATCCCAAGTCCAATGCCAGTCCCAAGTCTGTGGCAACGCCTGCGCCTAGCCCTACGCCCAAGCTCGAACCGATCCGGCCCAATCGCGGCGCAATTACAAGCCCCAAGCCAACGCCAATCCTCAAGGCGGCCACGGTAAGGCGGGCTGTGTCGCCTGCGCCTCAGAGGGGACGAAAAATTGTTGTGATTGATGCCGGCCATGGCGGCCATGATCCCGGTGCCAAGGGGTCTGAGCATTGGGAAAAAGACATCAATCTTGGCGCGGCCTTGGCCTTGAAGGCGCGACTTGAGCGGTCGGGCGACTATAAGGTGGTCTTAACCCGCTCTAGCGATGTCTTTATCCCCCTGGATCAAAGGGTACAGATTGCGCGCAGTGCAAATGCGGACCTGTTCATCTCACTTCATTCGGATTCGGGTGTGAATGTTCAGACCCGGGGCGCATCTATCTATACGCTTTCGGACAAGGGCTCGGATCGGGCGGCCAGAAGCATGATCAATATGAATGACTGGCTGGTGGATGCCAGCCTGCCGACCCAGGACAAGGCGGTTAAGCAAATCTTGTTTGACCTGACCCAGAGGGAGACCAAGAACCGGTCCGCCAATTTTGCGCAAATCCTGCTGGATAATATCGACGAAAACATACCGCTCTTGGCGAAAAGCCATCGTGACGCCGGTTTTGATGTGCTTTTGGCACCGGACGTCCCTGCGGTCTTGCTGGAAATGGGCTTTATTACCAATCCCGAGGATGAGCGTTTATTGGCCGACGAGGGCTCGCGCCGGGCCTTTATGAACTCTGTCGGCGACGCTATTGACGCCTATTTCGCCCAAGGCATTCATCTGGCCTCGCGCTGAGTCATTGTTTTTTGCGCCTCGGCTTTCAATTTCGCTCGGCAAAGCTTTACCTCGAGCCCCTTGACGCGTTAGATCATGCCCTGTTGGCTTATTGGATCGCTGGAGGTCTTTGAT
>JBIIZD010000173.1:0-2527 GCA_044346445.1 Caulobacteraceae bacterium | reverse complement strand
GGCCAGCATCTTGTCTGGCGTATCGGCGGCTTCAAACAGACCTTCCGTGGCGCGATTGACCGACTTATCCGTGGCCTGGGCCGACAGGACCACCGCGACCAATAGGGTATAGCGGCTGGTGGCATTCAACTCGGTTGCGGGCGCGGGGTCGGCCTGCGCAAACCGCTCAAAAAGGGTTTCAATCCGCTCGCGCTCGGCGGCGCTGCGCTTACGCGCAGGCTTGGTTCTTTGGCCATTATGAGAGCCCGATTGGGTTCGGGAGCGGGGGCTTGGTGGGGTTTTCGCGCGCATGGGGCAATCATGCTCTATTGTCGCGCCTTCGCCAAGGTGCTGGTCAAGCCGGGCTTTGGTTCCATATAGTCAAGCTATGCAAAGCGCCGTCTATTATATGGATGCCGTCATCACCCCGAACCGGTCCCTGTCCCGGGGCGGGTTTCGGGTCTTCATGACCGTCTTGATCGTTTTGAACCTTCTGATCGCCGGGCTTTTTGTCGCCATTGGCGCCCTGCCCGTGCCGGTGTTTTTGGGCCTGGATGTGCTTGGCGTATTTGTCGCCTTCAAGATTCATTATCGCGCCGGTCAGCAGGCCGAGCGGGTTCAGGTCACGGCCGATGAGGTCAGGGTGCTGCACCAGATCGGCACCCTGGCCCGCACAGTCTGGACCTCACCGACCGCCTTTACCCGCGTGGAGATTGAGGCCGATGGCGAGCATGAGGCCGCGGTCAGGCTGAAAATCTCGGCAAGACGCCTGTCGATCGGCCAGGCCCTGAGCCCGCCCGAACGCTCAGACCTCGCAAGGGCGCTAGAAGCGGCGATTAGGTCGGCCCGCGCCGCTCGGCACGGATAAAACCTTGCCAAAAAGCAAGATTCGGGCGGAAATGGCGTGAAATTTGCGGCAAGACGGTGGGCATGACCCAAGATCACGCACACGACCACAGTCTAGAGCCGTTTGCTGGCCCAGCCAGCGGCCCGGACCGGCTTGACCAACAGGCCGCCGATTATGCGCGCATGGCCGCGGCCCTGCATTGGCTGGCCGAACACTGGCGCGACCGGCCGCGCCTAGAACAGGCCGCAGACTCGGTCGGCCTGTCGGAATTTCATTTCCAGCGTCTGTTTACCCGCTGGGCCGGGGTCAGCCCCAAGACCTTTATGGCCGCGATTGCCCATGGTCAGGCGCGCATGAGCCTAGAGGCGGGGACCAGTGTGCTGGATGCGGCCTTGGATATTGGCCTTTCGGGGCCCTCGCGCCTGCATGACCTGTTTATCGCGCATGAGGCGGTGACGCCGGGCCAGGTTCGGCGGCGCGGGGAGGGCCTGATTCTGACCTATGGCTATGCGCCCTGCCCGTTCGGTACAGCGCTATTTGTGTCCTCGCCGCGTGGGCTTTGTGGTCTGGCCTTTTGCGATGGCGGCGAAGAGGCGGCGGCCCTGTCCGATATGCAGGCGCGCTGGCCTGCCGCCGATTGGCAGCGTGATGACAAAGGTGCCCGGCAGCTTTCAGGCGCGGTGTTTCTAGGCGATGGGCCTGCCCCGCCGCTGGCCCTGATGGGGCCGCCGTTTCACATCCAGGTCTGGAAGGCCTTGTTGAAAATCCCCGCCGGTGCGACCGCAACCTATGCCGATGTCGCGGCCTGGACCGGCAAGCCGGGGGCCTTTCGCGCTACGGGGGCGGCGATTGGGGCCAATCCGATCAGCTATCTGATCCCTTGTCACAGGGCGATTGCCAGGGACGGCCGCCTGACCGGTTATCACTGGGGCTTGGCGCGCAAGGCGGCTATGCTGGGCCATGAAGCGGTAATGACGGCCTCGGCTTAAGGGGTCTTGGAGGGCAAGCATGGCCTTTGGTCCGGACGAAATCGAGCGCTATGCCCGCCACCTTGTCCTGCGCGAAATCGGCGGGCCGGGTCAGCAAAAGCTAAAAGCGGCTAGGGTCTTGGTGGTTGGCGCTGGCGGGCTCGGCGGCCCAGCGGCGCTTTATCTGGCCGCAGCCGGGATTGGCACCCTTGGCCTGGTCGATGCCGATACGGTCAGCCTGTCCAATCTGCAAAGACAGATCCTGTTTACCACCGCCGATATTGGCCAATCCAAGACCGAGGCCGGAGCAAGGCGCCTTGCGGCGCTTAATCCGCATATTCAGCTGGTGTCGCATCCTGTTGCCCTGACCGCGCAAAACGCCCGCGATCTGGTTCGAGATTATGACCTGATCCTTGATGGGGTCGATGATTTTGCCGTTCGGTTTGCAATCAATCAGGCCTGTCTGGACGAGGCCAAGGCCTTGGTGTCCGGCGCAATTGGCCGCTGGACGGGGCAGGTCGCGGTGTTTCAAGGCCGGCCTTGTTACCGCTGTCTGGTCCCCGAAATCCCGCCCGAGGCCGAGACCTGTTCTGCGGTTGGGGTGGTTGGGGCCTTGGCCGGTGTGATTGGGGCCATGATGGCGATGGAGGCGATCAAGACCATAACCGGCGCAGGCGAGGCCTTGACCGGACGGCTCTTGATCTATGATGGTCTGTCGGCAGAGTCGCGGACC
>JBIIZD010000172.1:0-2531 GCA_044346445.1 Caulobacteraceae bacterium | reverse complement strand
TTTCCGCCCGCACAGCCATGGGCCAGGTAGCGAGCAGCCAAGCGCCCATCCCTAGGACCAAGCTCCGCGCCACGGGCCAAGTGCCCAGATTTTGGGCAAGGAGAAACCTTAAGCGCCGTTTCAGGGGATTAAACATCATTCTTGCGCATCCAGAACGAAAAGCCTGCCTTGGCCCGGAGCGGACCGTTTGCTAAGGGTGTTATATCGCGCCTTGAGCGCGCCGCCTCTTTTTTCAGATTGCTTCATGGCCGCCCGCAAGCCGAAAGTCATCATCACGCGCAAACTACCGGATTCGGTAGAGACGCGCCTGCGCGAATTGTTCGACACAGAGCTCAATCTGACCGATGAGCCCATGAGTCCGGACGCCCTGCTTGATGCCCTGCAAAGGGCAGAGGTCCTGGTCCCGACCATTACCGATCGTATTGATTCGCGCCTCTTGTCTCGGGCCGGCGAGGGCTTAAAGCTGATCGCCAATTTCGGGGCAGGCGTGGATAATATTGATGTCGCCACGGCCAATACGCGCGGCATTACCGTGACCAATACGCCCGGCGTTCTGACCGAAGACACAGCTGACATGACCATGGCCCTGATCCTAGCCTCGGCTAGGCGTGTGGTCGAGGGCGCGCAGGTGGTACAAGCCGGCGGTTTTCAGGGCTGGTCTCCGACCTGGATGCTGGGTCGGCGGATTTATGGAAAGCGCCTTGGCATTGTTGGTATGGGCCGGATTGGCCAGGCCGTGGCCAAACGCGCCAAGGCCTTTGGTCTGCAAATTCACTATCACAACCGCAAACCGGTCAGTCCGCGAATCGCCGAAGAGTTGGGGGCAACCTTTTGGGAGAGCCTTGACCAGATGCTGGCGCGCATGGACGTGGTCTCAATCAATTGTCCGCATACGCCCGGAACCTTCCACCTGCTATCGGGACGGCGGCTAAGGCTGCTCCAGCCCCATGCCATCTTGGTCAATACCGCGCGCGGTGAGGTGATCGACGAGGCGGCGCTGGCCAATATGTTGGCGCGCGGCGAGATCGCGGGCGCAGGTCTGGACGTTTATGAGCACGAGCCCGCCATCAATCCTAAACTGCTCAAACTGCCCAATGTGGTGCTCTTGCCGCATATGGGTTCGGCCACGGTCGAGAGTCGGGTGGATATGGGCGAAAAGGTGATCATCAATATCAAGACCTTTATGGACGGGCACCGCCCGCCCGACCGGGTCATTCCAGCCATGCTCTAGGGGCCGGGGCCTAGCCCAGCCCCCGGCTTTTCAGCCAGGCATCAAGATCGGCTGCCGATTGCGCCGCCTTTTCCTCCATCGGAATGTGTCCAGTATCTGGATAGAGGATCAGGCTTGCGCCCGGTATGGTACCGGCCAGGGCCTTGCCGTCGGCAACCGGGATCAGGGCGTCATCCTGGCCATGCATGACCAGGGTCGGGATCTTGATTGTGCCTAAAAGCGCCTTGGCCTGATCGACCGTCATGGGCTTGCGCCCGGTTTGCAGCCTCATGATCAAGGCGCGGTGGCCCTCGCCCCGGCCCAGTTCCACATAGCGATCAATCATGGCCTGATCGACCAGGGCCTTGTTGTGGAAGGCATCCTTCAGGCCCGCCGCGACGATGGGCGAGGTGTCCAACTGCTGGCCAAGAGCCCGGGCAATCGGAAAGCGCAAAAGCTTGAAAGCCAGCGGCGTGCGGGCATTGGCGCCCTCATGCGGCCAGCCCGCACTGTCCACCAGAACAAGACCATTAAGGCGCTCTGGATAGCGCGTGGCAAGATTCCAGGCGACGCCGCCGCCCATGGAATTGCCCGCCAGAACAAAGCGCGGCGCGTTTAGCCTAGCCGTAGCCTGGGCCACCAGATCGGCATAGGCGTCAATCGAGGGCTGATAATCGGCTGGCGCGCGCGTCAGGCCATGGCCGGGAAGATCAAGCGTGATGATGCGATATTGACCCCCCAAGAGCCCAACCCAGGGCTCCCAGGTGTGCAGGGAGGCTGAAAACCCATGCACCAGTACCAGAACAGGACCCTTGGCATTGCCCTGGTCGCGGTAATGCATATGCACACCGCTCGGCAAGTCGAGATAGCGCGAGGCGCTGTTGGCGTATTTGGCCTCTAGGGTCTTGAAGGGAATATCGGGACGGCGCAGGGCCAGATAGGCCCCGGCCAATAGCACGGCCAGGCCGAGCACCAAAAACCCCGCCCAGTGCAAAACCGTCTTCATAGCCCCAGCCCCCTATACTCACCCCGCACCGCAAGCCGGGCAGGCCGGGTCGGCGGACAATTTGACGGTCCGCGACTCTGCCGACAGACCATCATAGATCAAGAGCCGTCCGGTCAAGGCCTCGCCTGCGCCGGTTATGGTCTTGATCGCCTCCATCGCCATCATGGCCCCAATCACACCGGCCAAGGCCCCGACCACGCCAACCGCAGAACAGGTCTCGGCCTCGGGCGGAATTTCGGGCACCAGACAGCGGTAACAAGGCTGGCCTTGAAACACCGCGACCTGCCCCGTCCAGCGGCCAATTGCGCCGGACAC
>JBIIZD010000099.1:0-9534 GCA_044346445.1 Caulobacteraceae bacterium | reverse complement strand
AAGCCCTGGGACGGAGTTTTCCAGGCGTGACATGTCGGTAAGACCGCGGGACTGAATTTGAGCGGCACTAAAGGACGATACCGAAAGGGGCACACTTTGCAGGTTTTCTTCGCGACGCTGCGCCGTCACCACCACGGTTTCAATGCCGCGCTCTGGCTCGCTTGTGGCGGCGGGCGTGCTTTGCTGCGCAAAAGCCGGCGCTGCGACCATAAGGGCCAATCCGGAAATGGTCGCTAATAGAGTTGATTTTGTCGCGTGAGTTACGAAGTCATTAAGCATCGCAATATCCCTTCGATTTTTTTGCAACTTTATTTAATTGTTTTATGACTGCGGATGCAAGCGGAATTTAGCAGGCTCAAGGTAGAGCTTCCGACAGAATGGCACAAGAAATCACCAAGTGTTGCAGAAATGCCCACAACATAGCTTACAGTATGGACTTGCCTGACACTTTTGCATTGGACCAACACGCATGCGCATGCATCAAGGCGCGCATGCAATAATGCGCTGGCCCTAGATCAGATATTCAAACAAAGCCAAGGCGATAAGCGTGGCAAAGAAATACACCAGCAACCAAAGGCTTTGCTTATCAATAGCGCCTGGCAGGGTATTCCAATTGCCGTCTTTGAGTGGGCGGCCTTCTTTAGCAAAGCGCGCCCGTTGGCCGGGCACTGAATAAGGCGACCAATTGGCCTGTTTGCCATCGAGAATTCGGCTCACCGTCCACCCCACCATGACGGTCGCTGCGCCGCCAATCAAACAGTACCAAGGCCAAGCAATCTGTGTCTGGGTTGCCACAAACCAAATAATGGCAAAGCCCGCAACAACGCCAGCCATAAGCCCGCGCTCGGTCGCGTGTTTTGAGAAAAAGCCCAAGCCATACATGCCAAGCTTTGCCCCCACAAAATAGCTGCCGATCTTGCTCAAAACTTCCAGAATTGAGCCATTGGATTGATCATAAAGGATCGCTGGGCCAATGATGATAACGGCCCAAATTACAGTGGCTATGCGGGTAGCCCGCAAATAGTGCGCATCGTCGCCATCTTTTTTGAAGTAGCGCTGGTAGAAGTCGACCACACTAGCCGTTGCCATCGAATTGAAGGCCGAGCTCAAGGTCGACATTGATGCCGCCAGAACCGCAGCGGCTAAAATGCCAAGCAGCCCGGGCACGCCAGATTCGGCGGCGAACTGCAATATGATCTGATTGGGCTGATCAAATGGTTTTCCGTCATAATACCCGTAAGCAAGCACGCCGATGAAGAAGAAGAGAAAATAGATCGGGAAAGCGGCATAGCCCATCAATAGATAGGATTTCTTGGCGTCGCCGATGCTTTTGGCACCTAAGGTGCGCTGCACCATCATCTGGTTCGCACCATAAACCGTGATATGAAACAGGGTCATTCCCAAAAGGCCGGAGTAAATCGTCGTCGCGATCGTTGGATCAGGCGTGAAGTCAATCGCACTCAATCGCCCCAATGCCTTGAGGTTCGATAAGACCTCACCGACGGGTGTAGGCATCGAAACAAACAGCGCGATGAGAATGACGACCGCACCGCCAAACAAAACCGCTGCTTGGAACACATCTGTCCAGATAACCGCCAGCATCCCCCCCATGGTGGTATAGATCAAGGCCATAATGGTTATGATCACAACGGCCATCGGGATGGACATGCCGGTTATAAACTTCAAAACAAGGGCGGTCGCAAACAAGATTGCGCCCGTTGAGAGCCCCTGTGTCACTAAGAAGATGGTTGACATGACGGCCCGCGATAATGGACCAAATCGGCGCTCTTGATACTCGTAGATAGAGGCGACCCCGCTCATATAAAAGAACGGCAAGAAAAATCCGGTGACCAGGATGATCACGATTGGGTAGTTTAAATGAATGGCAAGTGCAGCAAGCCCGTCCTTATAGGCCCAGGCCGGAGCGCCCAGAAACGAAAGTGCACTGATATAGGTGGCAATAACCGATAGACCAATCGCCCACCAAGGCGTGCTGCCACTGCCCAGATTAAATTCTCTTGCTGTGGTTACCTTGCGGCTCAAAAAATAGCCAAGCACAAGATTGCCAGCCAAGAAGGCGATGACGATTGCCCAATCAAGTGCTTGAAACTTCATTTCCGCCCCCGCATTTCTGCGCCAGTTTAAAGGTCCGCAAACACATCAATACCGAACTGCTGAAGCAAATCGATCATATCGATAAAGACCCAGTTTTCACTGAGGAAGTCGCCCTCGCGCCGCCAGAAGTCCATGACGCGCATGGTGATACGCTTGTTGGTGGCCGCAATCCCCAACCAACCGTCACCCATATGTGTCGCATTAATGCTGGGCCAGCCCGATGATGCGACAAAGGCACCATCGCCAATTCGGCACCGATGATTGCCCCCGACGCGATCGGGAAACGCCGTCAGGAAGGGCTTCTGGTGTGTGCGCTCATAGTCCTGATGCCCCCGTGCGCTGCCAATGCCTCCAGGCCCATACCAGTGAAACTGGGGGGTCCAAAACTGTGTCATTCCCATACTTTTGAGGGATTTACCGTCATAACGCATGAGACCGGCAATCATCGCCTCTACGAGTTTCAGGCTCTTTTCGCTATCTCCGGGGTCGGATAAGTCCAGTTTTAGTCCGTCTTGCGCAACCGGGGCCGGTGACCAAACCTCACCTAACTGCGCCCGGACCGGCCAGACGCCGCATTCAATCATCAGTCTGGGTATATCAAGGATGACAATGCTCTCAACAACGCGCCCACCTTCAAGCCGTTCAAACCAGCCATAGCGAAGCCAGTGGTGACGGTGGGTCGGCTTGATGCCGAAAAAGTCCTTTTCAAACTTGCCAATCAGCCAACCGTAACTTGCAACCCAGGTGCCGGCTTTAAACTCGCCTTGCATCAAGATTTCGGTCCTGCGCTCCAGGTTGGAAAAAGACGCTAATAAAGGCGCAAAAAACCCTTCATATATGGCGTCAGGGCCAAGCAAAGTATCACCCCTAGCGCGGTCAAACGGTGCACAGACCGACATGACGCAGTTAGAGGCATAAAGCTGTTCCAACAGGCTGGCCGCGCTTTCGCTTAACGCACGCGTCGCGCTGATACTAAGCCAATAATCGAGTTTAAGGTTTTTTGGATCATTCATCCAAGATATATTGACTTCGAATGCAACGACCGTAAACCCCTATTTTGAAGCGTTTGGCTTTTATGATGTTGAACAGGCCTGCGATGAGCAGGCTGCGATGATTGGATGGTTCGGGTGACTCAGGATTTTGTCTCTATGTCCCAAGATGTCCCGCGCTCTATGAGCTTACAGGATTGGGAAGCGCGTCTGGTGCGTTATGTAGATCTGCGCCCGTGCTATAATGCCTTCATTGATTGTCGTACGCCCGGTTCGGAAGCCAAAGAGAATTTCACCATCATCGGCCCGGGTGTGTCTGAAAACCCCGATCAATACGTCCATATTGCCGAGCCGCACGGGTTTAATATTGGTGGTGCGCGACAACCCCCCGCCTGTGTCAATTCCCAACACAGCCATGACTCCGCCGAAGTCTTTCTGGTCCATACAGGCCACTGGCGGTTTGACCTGGGCGAAACCGGCCAGGACGCACAGGTCGAAATGGGCCCAGGGGATGTGATCTCCATACCGACGGGACTGTTTCGTGGCTTTACCAATATTGGATCAAGCACAGGTTTCCTTTGGGCGGTGCTGGGAGAGGATGATCCCGGCCGCGTGCTCTGGGCACCAGCCGTCTTTAAAATGGCGCGCAAGCACGGGCTTGTTCTGCTTGAGACCGGCCAGCTGATTGACACCGTGGCAGGGCAAACCGTCCCAGTTGACGCATCCATCATGCCAGAAACAACAGCCCAGCAAGTGGCGGCCCTCCACGTCGCCACCCAGGCCGAGGCGGAGTCCTTTGTCGCAAAGGCAAGGCCGGGGTCCATGCCGATCATTCACAAGGGCGGGATTTTGCGCGGCGAACACGGTTTCAGCCTGTCTCAAGTTTCGCTGGAAGCAGGGCAAAGGCTAGAAGACGTAGCCGGCGCTGTCATCTTCATCCATAAGGGCGCGGTTACCTTGACTTGCGAAGCTGGGCCCTTGATCTTGGAAATTGGTGATACCTTGTCTATCCCGCATGGACACGAACCCACCATGATTGCCAACCAAGACAGCCTTATCCACGTCGTCAAAAAGGTTTAGTGACGCGATGACTGCTTTAGGCCTCTATGGTCGCGATATTGCTGAGCTCCTTGCGCCGCAAGGGGCTCGCCGACAGCCACTCAATGGCTTTGACGACATCTATGTGGACATAATTGACTATATAATTCGGTGCACCCACCGGATTTGGGAAGAAAAGGACATAGGGCTTATCGCCACTCACTATAGTGAGGATTGTCCAATTCACTTGATGAGCGGGGATGTATCGGGTGTTGAGGGTGTGATTGCCGGAACCCTAAAGACGCTGAACAGTTTCCCGGACCGGACCTTGGTGGGCGAAGCCGTTATCTGGTCCGGCAATGAACGGGACGGCTATCATTCATCGCACCGCATCACCAGCCACGCCACCCATCAAGGTGATGGTGAATTTGGCCCAGCGACGGGTCGCAGCGTTTGTTTCACGACGATTGCTGATTGTTTGTGCCTGGAAAACCGAATTATCGAAGAATGGCTCGTGCGCGACAATGCAAAGATTGCCCGAGACCTTGGATTTAGCGCACAGGCTTTGGGGCAGGCCCAGGCCAAACTCTTGCCGGCCGCCAACTCAGGCATAGCGGCTTGGCGCCAGAAGCTGATGGACGAAATCCTCGGCCAAACTGCGTTGGATTTTGCAAACCCTTCCTTTCCGGACCCCGCCAAGGCGCCAGCGGAATTTGCCCATTTGGTGTTCCAGCAAATCTGGAGCCTGCGTCGCTTGTCCTGCATAAGGCAAGTCTATGCAGCCCAAGCCCACTGGACAGGCCCTGATGCTCGTCTGCTCTTTGGCCACGGGGAAATAGCAGGATGGATTGGTGGCTTATTGTCGATGTCAAAAGGCGCAAGGGTCCGCGTCGACCATGTCGGCGCAGTCAGGGAAGGTCCCTATACCGACATTGCCGTCCGTTGGAGCCTTGCCGGAATGCACGATAGCACTGGCTTATATGGGCCGCCCAGTGGTGCCCCGCTCTATATCTTGGCAATCAGCCATTGGCGCACCTTGGGCGGCGTGATCGTCAATGAGACGACGGTTTTTGACGAGATCGCTCTCTGGCATCAAATCAGTGGGGGCGCATGACGGCCATGACGCTAGCGCAATTGCTGACCGAGCTTTACGTCAACGAAAATATCGGCGCATTTGAAGGCGTTTACTTACACCGTGTAATCCGGCGTCGCCGGGGGGAGCTGGTGTTCGGGCGCGATGGCGTTCGCCAACAGATACTGGCTGACTTGGCGCAATTTTCGGGTTGGCGCTTCGAAATACACGCCTGCACGGACGCGTTTGCGGACGTCGCATGGATATCGCCAGACGGCTCATCTGTGCGCAGGCACTACTGGATCACGCTCGAAAATGGGCGAATAGCTTCTGATACGGTGATTGAGTGTTCGCCGCACCCAGAACCTGCGCGCCACCACCATGCGCTTCTGGGCGAGCTGGATTCGGGCCGGGGGCAATCGGGGCCGGCCGAGCTTATCGGGTTCAGCGCGGTCGCCAAAAGTCTTCACAAAATCTGGAACTGCCGGTCTCTATCGACCATTGCCGAACTTTATCACAGGGAGGCGGGCTGGACTGGACCCGTTTCGAAAGGCGGGACGCACGAACTCAAAGCGTGGTGGCTTCAGCAGTTTTTGGCCTTCCCGCAGTCCAGGATCACCTTTGAACGGGAAATCGCCTTCGAGAATAATCTCGCCTTACTATGGCAATGGGCACGCATCGATAAGAACGGGCGTCGCGACCGTGTCACAGGCAGCACCTGCCTCCAACTGGATGGCGGCAAAATCATCCAAGACGTTCTGCTAACGGATTAGCTGGCCCCTAGAAGGTGTGGGTTCTAAACCAAGTGCGTCTCTAGTTACCGAGATGATGGCTCAAGCCTCTGTTTCTGTCAGTCTCGATATGTGCGGAGAGGGCGGCGTGCGAGCGCGAAACCTTCTTGTGGCGCAGAGCGCGCTCACCGCACTCCCCTACCCCGTGCTGAAATGAATGTCTCTCGGGCTCCGTCAGGAGCCTTGGCGCCGGAGTAACGCTACGGCCTAAAGCGCCCAAAGGGGGGCACGTCAATGCGTTACTATAAATCCATTCTGGGTAGTTAAACGAAAGATATAAGCCTTCCGTGCAATCTACCCCTCAAACCCATCCGGCAGGCCGACCATATGGAAGCCGGCATCGACATGCACGATCTCGCCGGTGGTAGAGCGGCCAAGATCGGATAAGAGCCAAAGCGCAGCGCCGGCCACGCCCTCCATGGAGGTGTCTTCTTTCAGGGCGCTAAAGGCACGCCCTTGCGAGAGCATGCCCCGGCCACCGGAAATCCCGGCCAGGGACAGGGTGCGCATGGCCCCAGCCGAAATCGCATTGACCCGAATGCCTTGCGGCCCAAGATCGCGCGCGACATAACGGGTGGAGGCTTCCAAAGCGGCCTTGGCCACGCCCATGACGTTATAGTTGGGGATGACCCGCTCTGCGCCCAGATAGGTCATGCAGATGATTGAGCCGCCGTTTGGCATCAGCCTGGCCGCCCGGCGCGAGCAATCGACAAAGCTATAGGCCGAGATATTCATCGCGCTCAAAAAGCCTTCGCGTGTGGTGTTTTCCACAAACGAGCCCTTGAGCTGTTCCTTATCGGCAAAGGCAATCGAATGGACGAGAAAGTCTAGGGTGCCAAATTGCTTTTCGACCTCGGCAAAGGCCGCGTCCATCGAGGCGTCATCAGCGACATCGGCCTGGATCAAAAGCTTTGAGCCCACGCTCTCGGCCAGGGGCCGGACGCGGCGCTCAAGCCCTTCGCCCAGATAGCTAAAAGCCAGTTCCGCGCCCTGGGCGGCCATTTGCGCGGCAATGCCCCAGGCGATGGAATTGTGATTGGCAACGCCCATGATCAGGCCTTTTTTGCCCTTCATCAGCTCGCCCTTGGGCAGGTCGTATTCGTCGGCCATCTCGGTCTCCTTGGCCGCACCCGGCCCGGCAAATTTAATCAGTCTTCAAGGCGGCTCATGACCAGGCAGCCATTGGTGCCGCCAAAGCCAAAGCTATTGGACATGACCGTATCCAGCCTGCGATCCATGCGCTTGCGCACAATCGGCAGGCCCTCAAAGGCGGGGTCCAGATTTTCGATATTGGCGCTCTCGCAGACAAAATCGTGATTGAGCATGAGGAGGCTATAGACCGCCTCCTGCGCACCAGCCGCGCCCAGAGAATGGCCGGTCAAGGACTTGGTCGAGGAGATCAGGGGCGCATCCGCGCCAAACACCTCGCGCACGGCGTCCATTTCCTTGGCATCGCCCACGGGCGTGGCCGTGCCATGCGGATTGAGATAATCGATCTTGCGGTCTAGGCCCTGCATGGCCATGCGCATACAGCGCACCGCGCCTTCGCCCGAGGGGGCGACCATGTCATGGCCATCGGAATTGGCCCCATAACCGGTGACTTCAGCATAGATCTTGGCCCCGCGCGCACGGGCATGTTCCAGCTCTTCGAGCACAAGAATGGCCGCGCCGCCCGCGATCACAAACCCGTCGCGATCCTTGTCATAGGCCCGCGAGGCCTTGGCTGGCGTGTCATTAAAGTTGGAGGACATGGCCCCCATGGCATCGAACAAGACCGACAAGGTCCAGTCCAGCTCTTCGCAGCCGCCAGCAAAAATCACATCCTGCTTGCCCATCATGATCTGCTCAGCACCCGCCCCAATACAATGGGTCGAGGTGGCGCAGGCCGAAGAGATGGAATAGTTCAGGCCGCGAATCTTGAACCAGGTCGATAAGGTCGCCGATGGACCAGAGCTCATGGCCTTTGGCACAGCAAACGGGCCAACCCTTTTGGGGCCCTTTTCCCGGGTAATCTCAGCGGCCTGAACGATGGAACGGGTAGAGGCCCCGCCAGAGCCGACAATCAGGCCGGTACGCTCATTGGACACCTGGTCCTGAGAAAGCCCGCTATCGGCAACAGCCTGGTCCATGGCAATGTGGGCATAGGCCGTGCCCGGTGCCAAAAACCGCGCCGCGCGGCGATCCACCAACGCCTCCCAGTCCAGCTTGACCGTGGCATGTACCTGACAGCGAAAGCCAAGTTCCGCATAGTCCGGGGCAGAGACAATGCCGGACCTGGCCTCTTTCAGAGAGGCGAGAACCTCATCGGCATTATTTCCGATCGAGGAAACAATGCCGATCCCGGTAATGACGACGCGGCGCATATGCGCATCCTTCCTCTAAACACGTTTCACGCCTTGCGGGCCGTTCTGCAAACGCAGCCCTAGCGATTTGTCTCTAGCTCTAGACCAGGTCCTTGGCATCGAACAAGCCGACGCGAAGATCCTTGGCCTCATAAATAGGCTTGCCGTCGGCGATCAAGACCCCGTCGGCAACCCCCATGACCAGCTTGCGGATAATCACCCGTTTCAGATCAATCTTATAGACCAGTTTTTTGACATTGGGTGTAACCTGGCCACTGAACTTGACCTCGCCAACGCCAAGCGCTCGGCCTCGACCCGGCGCGCCGGACCAGCCCAGAAAAAAGCCGACCAGCTGCCACATGGCATCCAGGCCCAGACACCCTGGCATGACCGGGTCGCCGATAAAGTGACACTGGAAAAACCAAAGGCTTGGATCAATATCAAGCTCGGCCTCAACATGGCCCTTGCCAAACAGACCGCCCTCCTTGGCGATAGCCGTGATGCGGTCCATCATCAGCATGTTGGGCACAGGCAATTGCGCATTGCCGGGCCCAAACATTTCGCCCCGGCCGCAGGCCAATAGCTCTTCCTTAGAATAGTGGTCTTTTATAGGCATCATGAAACACATATTCCTTCGTGCAGCGGGCAATCTGGCCCGCGCTGATGATTTGTCGGTCAGGCCTAGCACAGGCCAGCCCCACGCCTCAACGGCCCATTAAGGACTTGTGCGGCACTGGGGGGCCGGGTCGGTGCCCCAAACCGCCTTGGAGGGTACCCAGCCCTTGACCTTGTCCACCTCAATCTGGCACCAGCCCTTATCACAGCGGTCAAGCTCGGCAAGCGCGCGCGGATTCAGATAGGCCGTCACCGGGGCCTCGGGCACGGGGCGTTTTTGTATGGCGAGCGGCCGGGCCTGAAGCCTCAAGGCCGTCCGCTTACCATCGGTCAAGCGTTTGTGAACCCAAGACAATCCGCCATCCGGGTCGCAGATTCTGCGCCATTCGCGGGTCTCAGCCACGACCTGGACGGGCAGAGCGCGCACACGAAATACCCAGAGCAGTCGGGTATCATCGCCTGGACCGGCCCGCGCATTCGTCGTGTCATATTTTAGCGAGACATAGCGCGGCACAGGCAGGCCAGATGGGGTTTGCCGCTCCGACGCCGCGCCGGGCGAAAAATTTTCCGCC
>JBIIZD010000014.1:0-32864 GCA_044346445.1 Caulobacteraceae bacterium | reverse complement strand
CGATGGAATCTGAAGACGAGGATGATGATCTAAAGACCTTTGCGTTTGGCCTTGATGATGATCTGGAGGTTGCGGTTGAGCCGCCTGTCATCGCGCCGCCCGTCGATGTTCAGGATGCCTTGGTGAGTTCGGTCGCACAGGCCGCTGCGGCGTCGGCATTTGATCGCTTGGCCCAGACTGTGGCCATGCCCGAACAGGGCCGCACCATTGAAGACGTGGTGCAAGAATTGTTGCGGCCCCTGCTTAAGGCCTGGCTTGACGAAAATCTGTTGCCAATAGTGCAGGCTAAGGTTGAGGAAGAGGTTGAGCGGATCGCCCGGCGGCGTTTCTAGGCGCAAATTTTCAGCGTCTAAGCGATCGCTGCTTCGCATTTTTGCGGGCGTGCTGCTATAGGCTCTGGCTTGCGCAGATCAGGCGCTGACGTGATTGGCCATGCTTTCAAAAACCTACGACCCAAAATCCGCTGAACCAAGACTTTATGCCAAATGGGAGAGTTCCGGGGCGTTTGCGCCCACGCAGGACCCGGCGGCTGAGCCATTTTGCATGGTCATCCCACCGCCGAATGTCACCGGCTCGCTGCATATCGGCCATGCCCTGAACAATACGCTGCAAGACGTCTTGACCCGGTTCGAGCGCATGCGCGGCAAGGCGGCCCTGTGGCTTCCGGGCACGGATCATGCGGGCATTGCCACACAGATGGTGGTCGAGCGGCAATTGGCGGCCGAGAGCAATGTTTCCAGGCGCGACATGGGCCGGGACGCCTTTGTCGCCAAGGTCTGGGAATGGAAGGCCAGTTCGGCTGGAACCATCCAGAACCAGTTGCGCCGCCTTGGTGCCTCCTGCGACTGGAGCCGTGAGCGCTTTACGCTGGATG
Organism: Caulobacteraceae bacterium; assembly: GCA_044346445.1. Classification (GTDB taxonomy): domain Bacteria; phylum Pseudomonadota; class Alphaproteobacteria; order Caulobacterales; family Caulobacteraceae; genus CAISGS01. The sequence goes on along the minus strand of JBIIZD010000014.1, from coordinate 31,990 downwards.
AGGGCCTGTCTCAGGCCGTGCGCAAGGTGTTTGTTGCCCTTCACAAGCAAGGTCTGATCTATCGCGACAAGCGGCTGGTCAATTGGGACCCTCAGTTCCAGACCGCGATTTCTGACCTTGAGGTCGAGACCCGCGAAGTTCAGGGCAAGATGTGGCACTTTGCCTATCCGCTGGAGGGCGAGGCGATAGACGGTGTCACCGAGATCGTGATTGCCACCACCCGGCCCGAAACCATGCTGGGCGACGGCGCTGTGGCCGTGCATCCGGATGATCCGCGCTATCAAAAATTCATTGGCCGCTTTGTACGCTTGCCCATTGCCGACCGCCTGATCCCGATTATTGCCGATGAGTATCCCGATCCTGAAAAGGGCTCTGGCGCGGTCAAGATCACGGGCGCGCATGACTTCAACGACTTTCAGGTCGCGGCACGTCACGGCCTATCCATGATCTCGATCATGGATGAACAGGCCAAGATGGCGGGACCGATCCCAGAGCGCTATCTGGGCCTTGATCGCTATGTCGCCCGCAAGATGGTGATTGCCGAGATTGAGGAATTGGGCCTGCTGCGTCTGGTCGAAGACAAGCTGATCGCCCAGCCGTTTGGCGACCGCTCCGGCGTGGTGATCGAGCCCTTCTTGACCGACCAATGGTATGTTGATGCCCATACCTTGGCCCAGCCCGCCATCAAGGCCGTCGAAAACGGCGATATGGTGTTTGAGCCGCGCAATTGGGAAAAGACCTATTTCGAATGGCTGCGTAATATCCAGCCCTGGTGCGTGTCGCGCCAGCTTTGGTGGGGCCATCGCATCCCAGCCTGGTATGGTCCAGACGGGGTCATATTCGTCGAAGAAACTGAAGTCGAAGCTAAGGCCGCGGCCCTTGCGCATTACGGCCATGAGGCTGTGCTGAAACAGGACGAAGACGTCCTTGATACCTGGTTCTCGTCGGCGCTGTGGCCGTTTTCGACCCTTGGCTGGCCGCAAGACACGTCTGATCTGGCCAGGTTCTATCCAACCCACACGCTTGTGACCGGCTTTGACATTATCTTTTTCTGGGTGGCCCGGATGATGATGATGGGGCTGCATTTCAAGGGCGAGGTGCCGTTCAAGCGGGTGTTTATCAATGCCCTGGTCCGCGACGATAAGGGCCAGAAGATGAGCAAGTCCAAGGGCAATGTCATGGACCCGCTCGACCTGATTGATGAGTTTGGCTGTGACGCCTTGCGCTTTACCTTGACGGCGATGTCAGGTCAGGCACGTGACATAAAGTTATCGAAGCAACGCATTGAAGGTTATAGAAATTTCGGCACTAAGTTATGGAATGCTGCACGCTTTAGCCAGATGAATGAATGCTTGCGCGAGGACGGGTTTGATCCTGGCGCGGCCAAGCAGACCATTAATCGCTGGATTCGCGGCGAGACGGTCAAGACGGTCTTGGCCGTGACCAAGGCGCTGGAGGCCTGCGCCTTTGATGTGGCGGCCCAGGCGCTTTATCGGTTTGTCTGGAACGTGTTCTGCGACTGGTATCTGGAACTGGCCAAGCCGATCCTGAACGGTGATGACGGCGAGGCCAAGGCTGAGACCCGGGCCATGACCGCTTGGGCGCTGGATGTGTGCCTAAAGCTGCTGCACCCGGTCATGCCGTTTGTGACCGAAGAGCTCTGGGGTAATCTGGCAGAGTTTGGCGCGGGCCGCGATGGCATGTTGATCACGGCGCCTTGGCCGGTATTGCCGCAGGCCTGGCTTGATGCAGAGGCTGAGGCCGAGATTGACTGGGTCATTGCCCTGGTTAGCGAGGTGCGTTCGATCCGCTCGGAAATGAATGTGCCGCCGTCGGCGCGCGCGCCCTTGACCCTGGTCGGGGCAGGCGAGGTGGCCAAGGCACGTTTGGTACGTAATCGCGACCTGATCGTCTCGCTCGGGCGTCTGGAATCGGTCAAGGAGGCTGAAACGGCTCCAGCGGGGGCTGTGCCCTTTGTGATCGAGGAGGTGACGGCAGCGCTTTCCATTGCTGGGTTTATTGATCTGGCGGCTGAAAAGGCGCGCCTGGCCAAGGAAATCGCCAATTTTGCCGGGGACATAGAGCGCACTGCCAAAAAGCTCGATAATCCCGACTTTGTCGCCCGCGCCCGTGAGGATGTGGTCGAGGAAAATCGCGAGCGCCTGACCGAATCCAAGATCGCCAAGGCCAAACTCGAAAGCGCCATGGATCGCCTAGTCGCCCTAGGCTAGCCCAAGCCCGTATTCCAATCCTCCCCGGCCCGGGGAGGGAGGCGCGAACCGCCTAGCCTGCGCTAGATGGGTTCGGCCTCGATGCGCTTGTCCAGATAGTTTCCGACCCGCTGCTCGACCTCGACCAGTCGTTCGGCCCAAAAATGGTTGGCGTCTTCGACCAGTTCATAATCAATGACAATGCCCTTTTGGGTGCGCAGCTTGGTCACAACCTTTTCAACCTCGACCGGTGGCACGATTGTGTCGGCGCTGCCGTGCAAGATTAGGCCGGACGCCGGGCAGGGTGCCAGGAAACTGAAATCATACATATTGGTCGGCGGCGAGACCGAGATGAAACCGTCGGTTTCTGGACGCCGCATCAAGAGCTGCATGCTGATCCAGGCGCCAAAGCTGTAGCCCGCGACCCAGAATTGCGAGGCGGTGGGTTTGTTTGCCTGTAGCCAATCGAGCGCCGTCGCCGCATCGGCCAATTCGCCAATCCCGCTGTCAAATTCGCCCTGGCTCTTGCCAACACCGCGATAATTGAACCGCAGAACCGAAAAGCCGCGCTTCATGAACAGGTGGAACAATTGCACCGTCACAGGATTATTCATGTGACCCTGAGCCTTTGGGTGCGGGCTCAAGATCAAGGCAATGGGCGCATTGGCCTTTTTGCCAGCAGAATACCGTCCCTCAAGACGCCCGGATGCGCCAACCATAACCACTTCAGGCATGTTTACCCCTTTAGCATGATGGAAAACCTGGCACTGCATTCGGGGCCGGCTGCGTAAGAATACTTGACCGCAGCACTTGGTCTTCCTATGTCCAATCCGTACCGGCCAGACGTCATCGGACCGTAAGGCGGCGGTATGTAGCACAGGCGGCGGCGGATGCGCGCGAATTCTGCAAGGATAAGCCATGCAACTGAGCACTAAAGGGCGTTATGCGGTGATGGCCATGACGGATCTGGCCAGACAGGCGGATGAAAAGGCGGTTTCCTTGGCCGATATTGCCTCGCGTCAGGAAATAAGCCTGTCCTATCTCGAACAGTTATTCGCTCGGCTGCGACGCGGGGGGCTTGTCAAAAGCGTGCGGGGGCCGGGCGGCGGCTATCGTTTGGCCCGCACGGCGCAGGACACCTCGGTGGCCGATATTGTTCTGGCGGTAAATGAGCCACTGCGCGCCACGCGCTGCGCCGGTCAAGGATCGCCCAAGGGCTGTATGCTGGGCGGTGAGCGCTGCTTGACGCACAATCTGTGGGAACAGATGGGCAACCAGATCCATAATTATCTGGCGGGCGTGAGCCTGGACGATGTGGCTAGTGGCCGCTTGTCCTCCGCGCCTGCTCGGGCAGCATAAGGGAAGCGTTCTGTGTCCGACGTCTATCTCGATTATAATGCCACGGCCCCGGTGCGGCCACAGGCGTGCGAGGCGGCAATTGCGGCCTTGAGCGCGGTGGGCAACCCCTCGTCTGTGCATGGCGCAGGCCGCGCGGCGCGGGCGGTGATCGAGGATGCGCGCGAGGCTGTGGCGGCCCTGATTGGCGTGCCTGCCTCTACAGTGATTTTTACCAGCGGCGGAACCGAGGCCAATGCCTTGGCGATCGAGAGCGCAGTGGCCAGTGGCAGTCGCCGCCTGCTGATCGGCGCAACCGAGCATGATTGCGTAACCCAGACCGCGCTTGCCAGCGGCGCGGCGGTTGAGGTCTGGCCTGTCGATGCGCAGGGCCTGGCCGATCTGGACTGGCTTGCTGAGCGGTTATCGAATTGGGACGCGTTGGACGGACGGCCGTTTGCAGCCCTGATGCTGGCCAATAATGAGACGGGCGTGATCCAGCCGACGGCGCAGGCAGCGGAAATCTTGCGCGCCCATAATGGCTGGCTGCATGTCGATGCGGTTCAGGCGGCGGGCAAGATGATGGTCGATGGCCGCGGCTGCGGCGCCGACAGCCTGGCCCTATCGGCGCACAAGATCGGTGGGCCACAGGGTTCTGGTGCCCTGACCTTTGGCCCACGTGCCACCCTGATGCGGCGGCTGCACGGCGGCGGGCAGGAGCGGGGCCGCCGGGCGGGGACCGAAAACCTGCCTGGAATTGCGGGCTTTGGTGCGGCGGCGCTCGCGTGCGCGGTGGATATTGACCAATTGGCGGCTCAGGCCGCTTGGCGCGAGGCGGCGGTCGCCATGATTCGTGCCCATGCGCCAATTGAAGTGATCGGTGAGGCTGGGCTGCGCCTACCCAACACCCTATGTCTGGCTATGCAAGGTTTTGCGGCGGACTTGCAGGTCATGAGTCTGGATCTGGCGGGAATCATGGTCTCGACCGGCTCGGCCTGTTCTTCGGGCAAGGTGCGGCCAAGCCCGGTGCTCAGCGCCATGGGCCTTGAACACCTGGCCAGTTGCGCCATTCGCGTCAGTGGTGGTTGGGCGACGACACAAGACGATTGGAACCGATTTGCGCAGGCTTGGCTTGAAGCCTTCGTGCGTCATCAGTCCCGCAGACCCGCCACGGCGGCCTAAGGGACAGGAGCAGAGTTTATTATGGCAGCGGTCAAACAGACCATCGATCAGGTTGAACAGCTGGAGGCCTATGAGCACGGCTTTGTCACCGATATTGCCCAGGACTTTGCGCCCAAGGGCCTGAGCGAAGACATTGTGCGGTTCATTTCGGCCAAGAAGCAGGAGCCGGACTGGATGCTGCAATGGCGCCTAGAGGCCTATGCCCGCTGGCTGGCCATGGATGCGCCAGACTGGGCCAAGGTCAGCTTCCCCAAGATTGACTTCCAGGACCTCTATTATTACGCAGCCCCCAGCCAAAAGGCCGGGCCGATGAGCCTAGATGAGGTCGATCCAGAGCTTCTAAAAACCTATGCCAAGCTGGGTATTCCTTTGCGCGAGCAAGAAGTCCTGGCCGGGGTACAGGGTGCGCCGCGCTATGCGGTCGATGCGGTGTTTGACAGTGTTTCGGTGGTCACGACCTTCAAAAAAGAACTGGCCGAGGTCGGGGTGATTTTCTGCTCGTTCAGCGAGGCGGTGCGCGAGCATCCCGAACTGATCAAACGCTATCTGGGCACGGTGGTGCCGACCACAGACAATTATTATGCCTGTCTGAACAGTGCAGTGTTTTCCGATGGCTCGTTTGTCTATGTGCCGCCGGGTGTGCGCTGTCCGATGGAGCTATCAACCTATTTCCGCATCAATGCGCAAAATACCGGCCAGTTTGAGCGCACCCTGATCATTGCCGATAAGGGCGCCTATGTCTCTTACCTGGAGGGCTGCACAGCCCCTCAGCGCGATGAAAACCAGCTGCATGCGGCAGTGGTGGAGCTGATCGTGCTGGAGGATGCCGAGATCAAGTATTCCACCGTCCAGAACTGGTATCCGGGCGATGCGGAGGGCAGGGGCGGCATCTATAATTTCGTCACCAAGCGCGCCGATTGTCGCGGTGACCGGGCCAAGGTGTCCTGGACCCAGGTCGAGACCGGCTCGGCCGTGACCTGGAAATATCCGTCCTGCATCCTGCGCGGCGATGACAGTGTCGGCGAGTTCTATTCCATCGCCATTACCAATGGCCACCAGCAGGCTGATACCGGAACCAAGATGATCCATCTTGGCAAGAATACGCGCTCACGTATTATTTCTAAAGGCATTTCGGCAGGAAAGTCATCCAATACCTATCGCGGTCTAGTCTCGGCCCATGCCAAGGCGACGGGCACGCGAAACTTTACCCAATGCGACAGCCTGCTGATCGGCAAGACCTCTGGGGCCCATACTGTGCCCTATATCGAGGCGCGCAATGCCTCGTCCAAGTTCGAGCATGAGGCCACCACCACCCGCCTGTCGGATGATCAGCTGTTTTATGTGATGCAGCGCGGCCTTTCGCAGGAAGAGGCGGTGCAATTGCTGGTCAATGGTTTTGTCCGCGAGGTGCTGCAAGAACTGCCGATGGAGTTTGCCGTCGAGGCGCAAAAGCTGGTGGCGATTAGCCTTGAGGGCAGTGTCGGATGAGCCCGCTTGCCGCCTTTTCACCCCTATCTAGACCCGATCTGAAAGTCATTTAAGTCATGTTGTCTGTTTCAAATTTGCACGTCGCCGTTGGCGCAACCGAGATACTCAAGGGGCTTTCGCTGGAAATTCCCGCCGGTGAGGTTCATGCCGTCATGGGCCCCAATGGCGCGGGTAAATCGACCCTGTCCTATACCCTGGCCGGGCGTCAGGGCTACGAGGTCACTGAGGGCTCAGCCAGCCTGAACGGTGAAGACCTCTTGGCCATGGCCGCCAATGAACGCGCCGCCAAGGGATTGTTCTTGTCCTTCCAGTATCCGCTGGAAATTCCCGGCGTGCCCAGCCTGACCTTTATCCGCACCGCCCTGAACGCTCAACGTAAGGCGCGCGGTGAGGACGAGATCGGCGCGCCAGCCTTTCTTAAGCTGGCCCGTGAACAGGCGGCCAAGCTCAAGATCGAGTTTGATATGCTCAAGCGGCCCTTGAATGTCGGCTTCTCAGGCGGCGAGAAGAAACGGATGGAAATCTTTCAAATGGCTATGCTTTCGCCGCAATTTCTTATCCTCGATGAAACCGATTCCGGGCTCGATATCGACGCCTTGCGGATCGTGTCTGAAGGGGTCAATGCCCTGCGCAGTCCGCAGCGCGGCATGTTGGTGATTACCCATTATCAGCGCCTGCTCGACTATATCAAACCCGACCGGGTACATGTGCTGGCGGGCGGAAAGATCGTCGCCTCGGGCGGGCCGGAACTGGCGCTTGAGCTGGAAGATACCGGCTATGACCGCTTTGCCCAGGCCGCCGCATGAGCCTGTCTGAAGCCCTCAAAAGCCGTGACGCAAGCCGGCTGCCCAGTCGCCGCGATGAGGCCTGGCGCTATACGGACCTGCGCGCGGCGGTGCGAAGCCTGCCTGAGGCATCGCCGCTCGGCACAGTCCCCGCCACGCCTGGGCCCTTTGCTGCGATCAAGGCCGACCAGAGCCTGATCATCATTAATGGCCAAGGGCCGCAAAGCCTAAGCCTTGGCGCTGGCCAGACCTTGTGTGTCCAATTGCGGATCATTGCTGACCATAATGCCACCGCGCACCCGTCGGTCTTGAGCCTTGACCTGGCCGAGGGTGCGCATCTGACCCTGCTCGAAAGCCATGAGGGGCTGGGCGCGGGCTATTTGAGCGCAGCCAACCTGGCCATTCATCTCGCCGAGGGCGCTAGCCTTGAACGTGTCGTGATCCTCGATGAGCCTAGCGATGCGGTGAGCGTCATCACCGCCGACATCACCTTGGCACGCGGCGCCAGCTTGAAACAAACCGTCCTGACCCGCGGGGCCTTGCGCCAACGCTTTGAGACCCAGGTGACACACCCCGGCGGCGGGGCGAGTGTGCGGCTCGACGGGGTCTATATGCTGGCGGACAAGTGCCATACCGACCTGACCACGATTGTGACCCATGTCGGCCCCGGCGGCAGCACCGATCAATTGACCAAGGGCGCGGTGCGCGATGCCTCGCGGGCTGTGTTTCAAGGCCAAATCCAGGTTCAGCCCGGCGCAGACCAGACCGATGCCCGCATGGGCCACCATGCCCTGATCTTGTCTGATCGTGCCGAGATTGATGCCAAGCCCGAGTTGGAAATCTTTGCCGATGATGTGTCATGCGCGCATGGCAATACGGTCGGGGCGCTCGATGAAGAGGCCTTGTTCTATATCTGCTCGCGCGGCGTGCCGCTCGATCAGGCCCGCGCCATGCTGGTCCAGGCCTTTGGCCTGGAGGTCATTGACCGGATCGAGACCGAGGCCGTGCGGCTGGTTGCGCAAGACTGGCTCGCCACGCTTGGGGCAGGAGGGTCTGATGGCCTTTGATGTCGCCGCTATTCGCGAGGCGTTTCCGATCCTGTCGCGCCAGGTCAATGACCGGCCCCTGGTCTATCTCGATAGCGCAGCCTCGGCGCAAAAGCCGTGGGCGGTGATCGAGGCCATGAACAAGGTGATGGAGGCGTCCTATGCCAATGTGCACCGGGGCCTGCATACATTGGCCAATGAGACCACGGACGCCTTTGAGGCGGCCAGAGACAGTGTCGCACGCCTGATTGGCGCGCCGTCTTCGGATCAGATCGTGTTTACCAAGGGCGCGACCGAGGCGATCAATCTGGTTGCAGCCAGTTTTGGCCAGCGCCTTAGCGAGGGCGATGAGATCATCCTGTCGGTGATGGAGCATCATGCCAATATCGTACCCTGGCATTTTCTGCGTCAGAGCCGGGGCGTGGTGTTGAAATTTGTGCCGGTGCTGGACGATGGCCAACTCGATATGGCCGCCTATCGCGCCCTGCTGGGTCCGCGCACGCGCCTTGTGGCCTTGAGCCATATGTCCAATGTGCTGGGCACGGTTAATCCAGCCGCTGAAATTATCGAGGCGGCCCATGCTCAGGGCGTGCCCGTCTTGCTGGATGGCTGTCAGGCCGTGCCGCATCAATCTGTGAATATGTTGGCATTAGACACTGATTTTTATGTATTTTCAGGTCATAAGTTGTACGGACCAACAGGTATAGGCGTCCTTTATGGCAAGGCCGACCTTTTGGCCTCCATGCCGCCTTATCAGGGCGGCGGCGAGATGATTGCCTCGGTCAGTCTGGAGGCCGTGACCTATGCCGAGCCACCGCACCGGTTTGAGGCTGGAACGCCTGCGATTATTGAGGCCATAGGGCTTGGCGCGGCAGCGGACTGGATCATGGCGCAGGACCGTACAGCCATAGCCGCCCATGAACAGGCCCTGTATGACCGCGCGCTTGAGGGTCTGAGCGGCATGAATGGGCTTAAGATTCTAGGTACGGCACCGGGCAAGGGCGCGATCTTAAGCTTTACGATTGACGGCGCACATGCCCATGATGTGGCTCAAATCCTGGATCGGTATGGCGTGGCCGTCCGGGCCGGTGCCCATTGCGCCGAGCCGCTGATGCAGCGGTTTGGTATTCATTCCAGTGCCAGAGCCTCGTTTGCCCTCTATAATACCGTCGAAGAAGTCGATGTGTTTGTCGATGCCTTGCGACGCGCCCAAACCTTTTTTGCATAAACGGTCAAAGTGAACCCGATGGACGATGCCAGCCAAACCCCCGACAGCCTTGAGGCCATGAGCCAGGAGGCGCTGGACCGGATGACCGACCAACTGGTCACCCAGCTCAAGACTGTGTTCGATCCGGAAATTCCGGTTGATATTTATGAGCTGGGCTTGATCTATAAGGTTGATTTGGCAGAGGATAAGTCTGTGGTCATTGACATGACCCTGACCGCGCCCGGCTGTCCGGTGGCCGGCGAAATGCCGGGCTGGGTCGAGGAGGCGATTATGAAACTGCCCGAGCTGAAATCGTGTAAGGTCAATCTGGTGTTTGATCCGCCGTGGGACCCCTCGCGGATGTCGGATGAGGCCAAACTGCAATTGAACATGTTTTGATCATGCAAACCGAACCCACACTCACACCCCGCCCGCGCCGTCCCCGGCCCAAGGTCGTGACCTTGACCGACCGCGCCGCTAAGCGGGTGCGCGAAATCATGGACCGGGCGGAGCGGCCCTATATTGGCCTGCGTGTCGGGGTCAAGAATGGCGGCTGCGCTGGCCAGGAATATGTTCTGGACTATGCCGAGGCTGCGGAGCCTCTGGATGAGGTGGTCGAGGATAGGGGCGTGCGCATACTGATTGATCCAAAGGCCATATTGTTCCTGATTGGCTCCGAGATTGATTATGAGACTACGCGGCTGTCGTCGCGGTTTGTGTTCCATAATCCCAATGAGACCGATGCCTGTGGCTGTGGCGAGAGCGTGACCATTATCCCCGCCAATCTGTCCGATATGGACTAGGTGCAATCGAGGTTCGGTGGGGGGGCACGAAGTGCTGGAGGGGGCCAGCACCGGCCCAAGCCCCCTTCCTCTTTCCCCGCGAAGGCGGGGAGGGACCCAGACCGTTTCGTACGACCTATAATCCATACACTGGATCCCCGCCTTCGCGGGGAAGGCGGCGGAGGGTGAGGGGGCAGCCCCGGCCCCCTTCCCTTAGCTATCGCCGGTACTTCCCCCAGGGGGGGGGAAGATTTAGTTCATATCAAACCTCGCAATCTTGCCCAAACCTTGCTGGGCCTACAGAAACCGCTACGATCAAAAAGAGCGCAGTTTGAGGATAGCCGGATGGCCGCACGTACAATCGTTACCGGTGGGGACGCCGTCTATTTTCCCATGATCGAAGAGCTTTGCGCCTCGGTCCGTTATTTCCGCGATGCCAACCAGATGGGTCTAGCCGTGATCGATGGCGGCCTGTTGCCAGAGCAAAAAGAGCATCTAACCCGCCGCTATGGCGCGCAAATTCTCGACGTGGATTGGGGGTTTAAGATTGCGCAATGGCGCATTCGTGGGCGCGAGCATCTCAAGGTCCAGATTGCCCGCACCTTTTTGGACACTTATCTGCCAGATACAGACTTGATTGCCTGGATCGACGGCGATGCCTGGGTTCAGGATATGGCCCCGGTCGATATGATGTTTGACGCCGCCGCCAAGGGGCCTATGGCGATTGTTTCCCAGTCCTCGCGCAATTCCACCCATACCTTGCCCCTGCGCTGGGCTGGTTTTGGTTATGCCGAGGTGCGGTCCATTCTTTACAAAAATGCCCGCCGATCGGGCGTCAAGGAGTCTGAGGCGCGGGCTATTGCCAATCAGGGCACGCTCAATACCGGGGCGTTTGTCTTGCGTCAGGATGCGCCGCACTGGCAGGCCTGGCGCAGCCGCCAAGAGCGGGTGATCGGGCGGGGCAGGGTGTTCACCTCCGACCAGCTCTCATTGGGCCTTGCGGTCTATATTGATGGTCTGCCGGTCGATCTGGCCCCCGATATCTGCAATTATATGGGTCCGCACTGGGCCTGCGATCAGGACCAGACCCGCCTGATCGAGCGCTATATGCCAGGGGCCACGGTCGGTGTTGTGCATATGGCCGGCTATGACACCATGCGCCGCAGTCTGGAGACTACGGCTCCAATCCGGCTGCCCGATGGCACATTTACCGCCAAATCGCTTCGCCGCCCGGCCTGGGTAAATGACCCGGCGGCAAAGCCTATGGCCTAGACTATTGACCCTTGAACTGGGCGACGCGCTTTTGCAAGAAGGCGCTGACGCCCTCGATAAAGTCCGCCGACTTACCAGCCTTGCGCTGCGCCTTGCGCTCGGCGGTCAGTTGCGCGTCCCAGTCGGCATCCAGGCTTTCCCAGATCAGCTTGCGGATTATGCCCAGCGCCATGGGACCGGCGGCCAATTCCTTGGCAATGGTCATGGCCATGCTCATCAGCTCAGCATCCGGCACGCAGCGATTGATCAGGCCCCATTCCAGCGCCGTCCTAGCCGGTATCTTGTCGCCGAGCAGTGCCATTTCCATGGCCCGGGCCTTGCCGATCATGCGTGGCAGCAAATAGGTCGAGCCGCCATCGGGAACCAGGCCAATCCGGCGGAAAGCTTGCAGGAAATAGCTGCTTTCGGCCGCCACAACGATGTCGCCGAGCAGGGCCATGGAACAGCCGACGCCAGCGGCTGCGCCGTTGACGGCCGTAATGATCGGCATGGGAAAATCGCGCATAATCCCCACGAGGGGGTTGTAATGGGTTTCGAGCGCACGGCCCGCATCGGGCTTGCCATCGGCTTCAACTTCGCGCCCGCCAGCTCCGCCACCGGAAAGGTTAGCGCCGGAACAAAATCCGCGGCCTTCTCCAGTCAGTATGACCGCGCGGGCAGCAATTGCCCCCAAGGCAATGCGATTAAACGCATCGGCCAATTCAATCGCTGTATCCAGCCCTGCTGCATTCATGGTGCTTGGATCGGATAGGGTGATAACCGCAACATTATCGGTCACGGATACCTTTATTTTTGCATAGTCCATGCGTCGTCTCCCGCCAAAAACTGGTTATGGCCGCCAGCTAAAGCGCAATAACGCGGCGGAAGGCTAGGGATTTTTTGCCCAAGCCTTTTGGGTATGGGGCAGCGGCTTGATCGGCACGGCTTCGGCATTGGTGGTCTTGTTTCGACCGGTGCGTTTGGAAGCATAGAGGGCCTTGTCTGCGCGGCCTATAAAGGCTTGCGGTGTTTCGCCGAGTTTGCGCTGGGCCAGCCCCGCTGAAACCGTGACCTGACCAATGGCGTCATTGCTGGCGCGGCGCTTTAGCTTGCGATTGGCGATTGCCATGCGAAGATTATTAATCTCCGTTTCGGCGGCAATCGCACTTGTATTGTGGAACAGTATGCCGAATTCCTCGCCGCCATAGCGCGCCGCAAGGCTGGGGGGCGGGCAAAACTGGCCGATTGTGGTGGCGACAAATCGGATGACCTGGTCGCCGGTCTGGTGGCCCCAGCGATCATTGAAAGACTTGAAGTGATCAATATCAATCATGGCCACGCTAAGGCTATGGCCCGACCGGTCCGCCTCCGCACAGGCCCTTTGAATTTCCTCGTCAAACGCCTTGCGATTGGCAAGATTGGTTAGGGCATCGGTGTCAACGAGGCGGCGCAGGGCTTTTAGGTTTTCCTGGAGGCGTTTGACCTCAGTGACGGATTCATTGAGCCTGCCTTCTAAACTTTTTGCCTCTTCGGCCGCTTGTCTTGTCGCGGCTGACAAGGTCTCGACCAGGTGCCTGATTGCAGGGGCCTCGGCGGGTACGGCAAGGCGGTCTTGGGTGGCGTTTAGAATATCGCTATAGGTGCCGCTTGAATCTTGAGCGCGATCAATAGCTTGGCTAACTTCTTGCAGTTCTTTGACTAAAAATGTTTCGGCGGTGCGAATTTGGTCGGCCATGCGCATTTCTGGCAAGTATTCATTGGCTAGATCGAGGCTTATTCGCTCTGAAAACGTCTCATTTGCCGCTAAAAGCTCTTGTAATTTCAGGCCCAGATGGCTGTTTGGGTTGAGCACAAAATGGCTGAATAATTCAATATTGAGCGGTGTCGGCCATAGACTATGGGCTTCTATCACATCAAGAACGCGGCGGGTCAGGTCAATCCCCGCATGGCTGCGCAAGATTAAATCGACCTGACTGGACATGGCTTTATGATCCCTAAGGTCAATCCGCATAGGCGGGGGGTGATAAGCTTAGCCGCCTTGAATAAGCCCAAACCTGCAAACGAGGGGTTAAGGCGGCCTTTACTTGAGCTTTTGGTCTTTTCAAGCGATGATGCCTGCAAATCAAAGAGGTCGGCACAAACGTCGCCTTGCGGGAGAAGAAATAGGCTATGACGACCTCCATTAATAACGACCCTAGCGCGCATATGCAGCAAATACTTGCAAAACAAAAGGCGGCGCATTTGCGTGATGGTGCACCTAGCCTGGCCAAGCGGATCGCGTGGCTGGACCGCTGTATCGGACTTCTGGTCGATCATGCCAGCGAGATTGAGCAGGCCTTGATCGCTGATTTTGGCGCACGCTCTGCGGATGCGACCCGGTTTACGGATGTGGCCGGATCAATTGGCCCGCTCAAACATGCCAAGGCACATCTGGCCAAATGGATGAAGACCGAAAAGCGCAAGACCACGCCAGCCATTCTTGGCCTTTTTGGCGCAAGAGCCGAGGTCCAGTATCAGCCCAAGGGTGTCGTCGGGGTGATCAGCCCTTGGAATTTTCCCATCAACCTGACCTTTGCGCCCCTGGCCGGTATTCTCGCCGCCGGAAACCGGGCAATGATCAAGCCGTCTGAATTTACCCCCGCCACGTCCGAACTGATGGCCAAGATGTTTGCCTCGGTGTTTTCTGACGAAGAAATTGCGGTCATCACGGGTGGTCCAGAGGTTGGGCAAGCCTTTTCGGGTCTGGCCTTTGACCATATGATCTTTACCGGTGCGACCGGGGTTGCCCGCCATGTCATGCGCGCAGCGGCTGAAAATCTGGTGCCCTTGACCTTGGAACTCGGCGGCAAAAGCCCGGTGATCCTTGGCAATTCGGCTGATTTTGCGACCGCCGCTGCTCGGGTGATGAACGGCAAGACCCTCAATGCCGGTCAAATCTGCCTTGCGCCGGACTATGTCTTGACCCCGGAGCACAAGCTGGAAACCTTTATTGGCGAGGCGCAAGGCGCTGTGGCCAAGATGTTTCCAACCCTTAAGGACAATCCTGACTATACGGCCATTGTCGCCCAGCGCCATTATGATCGGATCATGGGCTATGTGGAGGATGCCCGCGCCAAGGGTGCGCGTATTGTCCAGATCAATCCCGCTGATGAGGACTTTAGCCAGCAAGAGCATCGCCGTATCCCACCGACCCTGATCATCAATCCAACCGATGATATGAAGGTCATGCAGGAAGAAATCTTTGGCCCTGTCTTGCCCGTCAAGACCTATAAGACCGTGCAAGAGGCCATTGGTTATGTGAATGCGCATGACCGGCCCCTGGGCCTTTACTATTTCGGCGATGATGCGGCGGAGCGTGACCTGGTGCTCAATTCCACCACTTCAGGCGGGGTGACGGTCAATGACGTGGTCATGCATGTTGCCCAGGAAGACCTGCCGTTTGGCGGGGTTGGGCCAGCGGGCATGGGCAGTTATCATGGCCAGGACGGCTTTAAGGAATTTAGCCACAAGAAGGCCATCTATACCCAGATCAAGAAGGATATTGCCCCTCTGGTCCAGATGCGGCCGCCCTATGGTCCGGGCATTCGCAAATATTTGGCCAGCCAGCTAAAGCGCTAGGATGGACGGGGCGGCTCCAAGGGGCCGCCCCATTGCCTTGTTTAGCCGACCCAGTCCTTGCGCAGGGTTTTCCACGCAAACAGGAAGTGGAGCCCGGCCCAAAGATAGCCAAACAGGCCAACAAATATGGCCCAGCGCAGGCCAAATTCTTGGCCAACCGTGCAGGCCCCCTTGCTTGCCGCCAACATGGCCTTGCCGCAATCGGCTGTGGTCAGGCCCGCAGACGCCAGACTCATATTGGCAAACATATCGCTCAAGGCCCCGATCACGGGCGGACCTAGGCCATAGCCGAGAATATTGACGATAAACAGCAGAACGGCGGTTGCCGTGGCCCGCATGCGCGGGTCGGCCACGCCTTGGGTCGCCGCATACATACAGCCCAGATAGAAATAGTGGGTCACGGCCCCGACCACCAAAAATGGCACCCCGATCCAAAGGCTGGGCGCCATATAGCCGATAATGTAAAACGGCGTACAAATGCCAAAGCCAAGCGCTGGAAGCCAGGCCAAGGCATTGGGATGGCGCTTGACGATCCGGTCCGCCAGCCATCCTGCAAAAAATGTCCCAAAAGCCGCAGCCAAGCCAAGTACAAAGCCGGTCAGTTGTGAGGCCTGTAACAGGCTCAGATGGTGGGTGCGCATCAGGAAGGAATTGAGATACTGGCCAACACCATAGCCAACAAAACTGGCCATGGCCGAGCCTAGGGCCACATGCCAAAAGGTCGGTTTTTTAGCCATATAGCGAAAGGTTTCAACGAAACTGGGCGTCGCTATGCCGGGGCCTGACCCAGCGCGCACGGGCTCTTTTATGGTCAGCTTGACCACTATGGCCAGCAATAGCCCCGGCAAGCCCAGTATTATAAAGGCTTCACGCCAGCCCATATACTCAGCGATATATCCGCCGCCAATGGCCGCCAGCATGGAGCCAACCGGAACGCCCAGCGCATAGATGGATATGGCGGTGGCGCGCTTGTCTGCGGGGAAATAATCGCTGATCACGGACTGGGCCGGCGGGGTGCATCCCGCCTCGCCAATACTGACCCCGAGCCGGGCCATGAGCAGGCTGAGATAGGATGTCGCCAAGCCGCAAAGGGCGGTTGCCCCGCTCCAGACCGCCAGACAGATGGCCAATATGGTCATGCGGTTATGCTTTTCAGCCAGCCGCGCAATTGGAATGCCAAGCAGGGTATAAAGCACAGCAAAGGCCGGCCCGCCGAGCAGACCGAGCTGAAAATCGGAAAGGCCAAACTCCGCCTTGATCGGTTGCTGGATGATCGAGATTATGACCCGGTCGATAAAGTTGAAGGTATAGACGAGCAACAAGGCCGCCAACACATAGGCGCGATAGGGGCGCGTACCCTGACCCGGATATGAAACGGGTTTTTCGATTGTCGTATCGGTCATGAAAAATGGCCATCCCTGACAAGGCAGCGCCAGGCGTAACCGATCAGCGGTCACCAAACCTTAAGTCTGCTTAACCAGAAGGTCATCTTGGATTGCGTTTGTCTAGATAAGATCAGCCGGGAACGGACCTTATGCCTCTTCAGGTTCCGGCTTGCGCTTGGGGAGGGGCTTGGCCAGAAAAGCGGGCAGGTCATTGCCAAATCCCACAACGCGCCGGTCATGGTCGTCACGCGGCTGAACCGATTGAACACCCCGGCTGCGCTCAGGCTCGGGCATGGCGGGCCTGGCGACGGAGGGCCGCACAGGCGCCTCAGGCGCGCGAGATTGATCACGGTCAGAACCGGCACGGTCAGACCCGGCACGGTCAGAACCGGCACGGTCAGGACGCGGGCCGCGCTCTGGGCGGCGGCTGCGCTCGCGAGGCGGGGATGGGGTCTCCACCAGCGGCATCGGAGTCAGAAACTGTGCTTCTGGCGCCATTTCCAAGGCGGTTGGTGCGGGCTCGGTCAATTTGCGACCACGCATGCGTTGCGAGCGCCGGGCCGGGACCGCGTCTTGCACGGGGGCCTCCACGGGCACGGGAGGTGTAGCCGCAGCCTCGACCGGGGCCGCAACAATCGGGGTCATGGACGCCACCTCATTGTGCAAGGGCACGCCGCCGGGGCCACGCGAGTGATCGCGCTTGGGCTTGCGGTCTGAACCGCCAGCCGAGCGTTCCCGTCCGCCACTGCGGCTTGAGGCGCGGCGTTCATCGCCGCCAGCGGCCAGGCTCCAGTCCAGATCAAGAATGGTCTCTTCCGGCTTTTGGCCGATCAGCTTCAGTACCTTGTCCAGATTGCGTGTGTCGGCCGGCGTGATCAGCATATAGGTTTCGCCAAGACGCCCAGCCCGGCCCGTGCGGCCAATGCGGTGCACATAATCATCGGCATGGTGTGGCACGTCATAATTAAAGACGTGGCTGACGTCTGGAATGTCCAGACCGCGCGCCGCCACATCGGAGGCCACCAACAATTTCAGCTCCCCCTTGCGAAAGGCATCCAGAGTCTTCATGCGCATGGTCTGATCAAGGTCGCCATGGATGGGAGCGGCATCAAATCCGTGCACTTTCAGAGATTTGGCGACAATATCGACCTCACTCTTGCGATTGCAGAACACAATACCGTTCTTGACATCGGCGCGCTCGACCAAGGCCCGCAGCGCCATGCGCTTGGCCTTGTGATCGACCACGGGTATCGGTACCAGATGCTGGGTGATGGTGGCGGCGGTCGTGGCCGGACGGCTGGCCTCAATGCGCTGCGGATCATTCAAGAACTGCTTGGTCAGACGCGTAATTTCTGGCGGCATGGTCGCCGAGAAGAACAGGGTCTGCTTCTTGGGCGGCGTCATCTTGAAGATGCGCTCAATATCCGGGATAAAGCCCATATCCAGCATGCGGTCGGCCTCATCGACCACCATCATCATCACGCCTGTGAGCAAAAGCTTGCCGCGCTCGAAATGGTCCAGAAGCCGGCCAGGGGTGGCAATCAAGACATCGACGCCGCGGTCCAGCTTGCGCACCTGGTCTTCAAACGAGACCCCGCCGATCAGCAAGGCCCAGCTTAGCTTGGTGCCCTTGGCATATTTCTCGAACGACATGGCGACCTGGTCAGCCAGTTCGCGTGTTGGCGCGATCACCAAGGCCCTGGGCATGCGCGACTTTGAACGACCCGCCGACAAACGCTCGACCAGTGGCAGGGTAAAGGCGGCGGTCTTGCCCGTGCCCGTCTGGGCAATACCCAAAACATCACGGCCTTCAAGAGCGATGGGGATGGCAGCGGCCTGAATCGGGGTCGCTGTGGTATAACCCGTATCAGCAATGGCTTGCAGGGTTGTGGGCGATAAGCCCAGTTGGGAAAATTCGGTCATGTCACGCTGTATGAAGCCAGAGCCGCCCGTGCTTGGGCGAACGGGCGGCGCGGATTCGCCGAGCCTGCTCTAAACTGGCACCTTTCATACGCACAACGGCGGGGAAGTCAATCAATCTGGCGAGGTCAGCGCCCGGTGGTTATGTTCAGGGCCTTGATGGCCTCTGTGATGATCCAGCGATCCTGCGCCAGGGGCGCGCGGTCTAGATAGGTCAAATAGGCGCTTTGGGCCGTGCCCGTCTCGCCGTCCTTCAAGGCCAGGTCGCCCAGATTGCGCCAAGCTTGGCTTGGAGCATCGGCAAAGAGGGTCGCCGCCTGATAGGCCGCGCGCGCCTTGGCAAGGTCACCATTCGCCCGCCTCTGACGCAGCGCCTCGCCGCGATAGAAGTTCAGGACGCCCATATCCTCGCCAAGCTCTGATAGGCGCTCAATCACGAGCAGGGTCTGGCCATAGTCGCGCCGGCCAAGATCGTCACGCAGCCATGTGCTGAGAAAAGGCCGGATTTGCTGGCGATAGGCGCGGCGGCGCTGTTGGGTTTGCGCATCGCTCGCCTCTGCGGTGTCTTGCGCGCCCTGGCTTAGGGCCAGCATGCGTGCGGCATTGATCGGGTGGGTGCTGAAAATACTCGATCCTATGGACTGGCGTCGCCGGGTCGGAAAATCCGAGGCCTGATTTTCCGCGATCAGATCACGCCATATCCTTGCCGCCGCCTTGGCATCAAGCCCAGCCCTTACCGCGCGCTCAAGGCCTGCCTGGTCAGCCTCGGTCTCATTATTACGTGAATATTGCAGATAGGCGGCAATCGCGCCCAGATATAAAAGCTCGTTAATCGCCGTGGCCGCATGGACCGTGTCATTGGCCGCCTGAACTGTACTGGCATTGGCCGCAACCGCTTGACCGGTCCAGTTGACGGCCAGGCTTAAGGCAAATTTGAGATTACTGCGCAGCTTGGCAGCCCGTTGGGTCTCGATGGCATGGTTTTGCGCATAATGGGTGATTTCGTGGCCAAGCACAAAACCCAGTGCATCCTCACTATCGGCGCGCAGCAATAGGCCTGACCAGAGCTCGATATAGCCATTCGCAGCGGCCGAGGCATTAAAGCTTGGCCTTTGCATGATATAGACCCGCAACTCGCCGCAATATTCCGGGGCCAGTCGGCAGGTCAGGGTTTTGACATAGGCATTGAAGTTAGGATCCATGATCCGGTCGGGCGAGCCCTTGGCCGCTTGCTCGGCACCCTCCATGACCGCCCAGAGATTGGCCTCATCTGAACGGCTGGCAGGCAATTGGCCGGGCAGGCGCAAGGCGGGGCCTTCAGGCGCGGCATAGGCCCCATGCGCGAGGCTGAGGGCTGAAAGCGAAGCGACAAGCCAGACCCCTAGGCGCCAGACCCCCAGACCGGTTTTGCGCTTGTAGGTCATAGGGGTGCCAGCTTGATCAGGGCGGCGGCCAGTCGGTCTGCGCCCTCGCGATGGCGGATGTCGGCCTCAAATCCGGCCACGGCTGCGGTAAACCAGACCACCTTGCCGGTGCGCAGATCGACCAGGGAGGCAAACACGGTTTGGTGGCCCGGCGGCAGGGGCTTGCCCAGGCTGGCCAAGGCGACCATGGCCAGCTTGCGCGCATCACTGGAATAGGTGCCCCGGCAGGTGATAAACAAGGCAAGGTCTGCATCATAGGCGGTGGCCAAGCTGCGGGCACCATCGCCCAAGCGCCAGTCGAACCGGTCGCGTTTGGCCCGATACCTTGTCAGGCCATAATTCTGTTCGAGAATGGAACTGCCCACGGCCTGATTGAGCTTCAAGACCTGTATCACCTGGGCCGAGACAGGCCGGTTGGGATCAAATTTGCGGGGGGCCAGGTTACGATCCGCAATCGCGCGTGAGACTGCGGCGGTGACATTGTCCGCGCCGTCACGGCTCCAGTCGCTCTTGGGCTCCTTGATGCCGGTCACAGTCAGCATGGACAGCTTGACGCTAGGCCGGACCACCAAGACGCGCGTACCCGCAGCAGGCTTGGCAAAATCGAAGGCATTAACCCGTGAATCCATTGTCGTGCAGGCCGACAATATAAACATAGATGCAATTAATGTTAAATTTTTTAACATATCTAGCCCCTGTGTCGGATACAAATTCAGTATCAGAAACCTGATTTTAGATGATCAGGTGAGGCGGACTAATAGATGGCTTCTATTTACATCAATTTACTAGACACAGATAAATATAGGTAAAAATTGGACTAAGGATTGGTAAAATTAATGCTCCCGTAATCATGATATTTGGAGAATTGAGGCTATGATCGCTTCGACCTCGGGCAGTTGGGCGGCAAAATAGTGTTCACTGGGGGCGAGAAAAATCAGCACATAGGCCTTGCTGTTAAACTCAGTGATCACGGCCGTGCCCGAAATATTCAGGCCTTCGCTGGTCTGGGCGGTCAGATCAAAGCGCAGAGCATTGTGTGTAGCAAATTTGCCGGGCCGAAGCGCCTTGGTCTCGACCTGGCGATAATCGAGGGCGGCGACACTGTCGCTGACAAACTCGACCCGTTCACTGGCGGACATGCCGGCACGGTAAACTGGCGTCGGGCGCTCCTTGCTCTGGGGCTTGACCATGAAATCCCCCGGCACCAGGCCGTCGGTCAGATAGAGCCGGTTGAGCAATGGCCCATCAAGGGACAAGAGCCTGACCTTGGCCGGGCGGGCATTCATGATACCGCTGATGTCGTTCCAAGGCTGAACCAAGGTAACCTGATAGCCCGTCCCGACCTGATAGGCCCCAACCGGTGCTTCGGGAATGACCGCGCAAGCCGTTACGCTTAGGCCCAAGACGGCTGCAATAAGAGCGGATTTCAAAGTGCGAAGGGTCAAGTGCTTGGTCCTGCCTTGAGTTGTGAGAGTGTGTCTTCAATGATCCAACGATCCTGCGCGTCTGGCGCTTGGATCAGATAGGCCTTATAGGCCGCATCGGCGGCGGCATGGTCCTTGGAGGCCATGGCCATGTCGCCAAGATTTCGCCACGCCTCGGCGGGCGCGTCGGGCGACTTTATGGCGTCCTGATATGCCGTTCTGGCGCTATCTGTGTCATTGGCCTTGCCGCGCAAACGATAGGCCTCACCGCGATAATAGTTTAGCAAGCCAAGGTCCTCGCCCAGCCGCGATAGGCTATCGATCAAAAACAGGGTTTGCCCATAGTCCTTGCGCCGCAAATCGTCCCGCAGCCAGCGCGCAAGATAGGGCCGGATCTGGGCGCGATAGGCCAGTTGCTCGGCCCGATGATCAATTGGCGTGGCGGTTTTCACCTCCTTGGCCAAGGCCGCAAGTGCGGTCATCCGCACATCATTGATTGGGTGGCTGTCAAAGATACCGGCCCGCTTGGGGGCATTGCGCACCTTGGTAAAATCGGAGGCTAGGCTTTCGTCGGTCAATCGCTTCCATACCGCTGCGCCAGCGGTAGGATCGAGGCCAATCTTTGTGACCCGCTTGAAGCCTAAGGCATCGGCTTCGGTCTCATTCTCGCGCGAGAATGAGAAATAGGCCGCAACCGTGCCCAGATAAATCACGTCATTAATCGAAGCCGCAGCGCGCATGGTGTCATTGGCGGCCTGAACCGAACCGGCATTGGCCGCAGCGGCGGCCCCGGCAGCGGCTATGACGATTGAAACCGCCAATCCAACATTGCTTCGAAACTTTGCCGCTCGCCAAGCCTCGATTGAGTGGTTTTGACTGAAATGGCTGATTTCATGGCCCAGTACGAAGGCGAGTTCGGACCGGGTTTGCACCCGAAGCATTAAGCCCGTCCAGACCTCGATATAGCCGTTTGGCGCGGCCGTGGCGTTGAAGAACGGCCTTTGCAAGACATAGACCCTGAGCTCATCACAATATTCTGGTGCCAATTTGCAGGTTTCACCGCGAAGGTAATCGACCAAGGCGGGGTCCTTGACGCGATCTGCCGAGGTTTTGGCAGCCTGTTCGGCCTTGTCCATGACCGACCAAAGCCCAGCCTCGTCGGAGGTGATATCGGGTTTTTGCCCCGTCAGCCTTGGCGTGGTCAGGGTCGATGCGGCCTGGGCCGTGCTCGTCAAGATCAGAGCGCTAGACAGGGTAGCGACTAGCAAGGCCTGCCTCAAAGGCCCGATCTTGCCCGCTTGGGTCAAAGGGGCGCATCCTTTAGCACAGCGCCGGTCAAACGCTTGGCGCCATCTGGATTACGCATATCCGAATCCGCCCCAGCCAGCGCCAGATTGAACCAAACGACTTTTCCGGTCTTGAGATCGATTAAGGACGCGAAAATCCTTTGGCTACCAGTGGGCAGCGATTGCCCAAGCAGAGCCATGGCCACCATGGCAACCTTTCGTCCATCGCTGGAATAATTGCCGCGACCATTGATGAACAGGGCATAGTCCGCCGCATAGGTCTTGGTCAGATCGGCCGCCCCTTGGCCAAGGGTCCAGTCAAACCGGCCTTTTTTCGTCGGCAATTGAATGAAGCCGTAATCCAGGGCCAGGATGGAATTACCCACAGCCTCGTTCAGCTTCAATAATTGGATTGTTTTTGGATCCTCGGCGCTGGCCGGATCAAGGTCTGTCAGAGACAAGCCGCGACCGCTCAGGTCAGCCTTGAGCGCTGCGGAGACATTATCGTGACCCTGTTTGCTCCAGTCGGCCTTTGGCTCATTCATGCCGGTAACAGTCAGCATCGACAATTCAATATCGGGCTTGACCATCAAGATTCGCGAGCCCGGCGCTGGTTTTACGCCAGATTGGTCGGCGAGCCGGGTATTGGTGGTCGTACAGGCGGCTAGGCCTAATAGCGCCACGGCCAGTCCTAAAGCTTTAAGCATTTTAACGCCCCCCGATTATGAAAGGTTAAGGCGTTATCTGGGCGTGTGCAATCTCAAAAATCGCGGAGGCAAGCCTTCACACATCCAGGTCATCGACGGCAAATTCGGCATTATCCTGAATGAACCGGAATCGGAGTTCTGGCTTGCGGCCCATCAAGGTTTCGACCAGGTCCTCGACCGCTTCTTCGGAGCGGGGCAGGGTGACGCGGGCTAGGGTACGCTTTTCCGGGTCCATGGTTGTTTCTTTGAGCTGGGCCGGCATCATTTCGCCCAGGCCCTTAAATCGGCCGATTTCCGGCTTCTTGTTCTTGAACTGACCGGCCATCAATTCGTCCTTATGTGCATCATCGCGCGCATAGACGGTCTTGCCGCCATGGCTGATGCGATAGAGCGGCGGCAGGGCCAGGAACAGGCGACCTGCCCGGATCAGACCGGGCATGGTGCGATAGAAGAAGGTGATCAAGAGGCTGGCAATATGGGCGCCATCGACATCAGCATCGGTCATGATGACGATGCGCTCATAACGCAGGTCTTCTTCCTTGAACCGGTTGCCGCCCTGCACGCCTAGCGCCAGCAAGAGGTCGGACAATTCGGTATTGCGTCCGGCCTTGTCATTTGTCGCCGAGGCGACGTTCAATATCTTGCCGCGCAGGGGCAATATGGCCTGGGTCTTGCGATTGCGCGCTTGTTTGGCCGAGCCACCGGCGCTGTCGCCCTCGACGATGAACAGCTCTGTCCCATCGGTCGCCTGGCCTGAGCAATCGGCCAGCTTGCCGGGCAGGCGCAGTTTGCGCGTTGCAGAAGCGCGAGCCACATCCTTGTCGCGTCGACGCTTCAGCCGGTCTTCGGCCCGCTCGATAATGAATTCCAGCAGGCGATCGGCGCTTTTGGGCGCCGCCGTTAGCCAATGGTCGAAGGGATCGCGCAAGACCGCCTCGACCAGTCTTTGCGCCTCGGATGAGGACAGCTTTTCCTTGGTCTGGCCTTGGAATTCGGGATTGCGGATAAAGACCGAGATCAGGGCCCCGGCATTGCCGATCACGTCTTCGGCGGTAATCAGACCCGCGCGCTTTTCGCCGGTCATTTCGCCGTAAGCCTTGAGGCCGCGCATCAAGACGGCCCGCAGACCGGCTTCGTGCGTGCCCCCTTCGGTCGTCGGCACAGTGTTACAATAGGACTGCATAAAGCTGTCACTGTCGCCAAACCCGATTGGCGACCAGGTTATGGCCCATTCCACCGCCCCGCCATCCGACCCGCCCACAGCCTTGCGCTCAATCCGGCCTGAAAAGGTCTCGGTCAGGGTTTCAAGCCCGGCCACCCGCTCGGCCAAAAAGTCGGCAAGGCCATTGGGGAAGTGGAAAACCGCCTCGGCGGGGGTTTGGTCGGTAATCCGCTCTGGCGCGCAGGACCAGCGGATTTCGACCCCTCGAAACAGATAGGCCTTGGACCGGGCCATGCGGTAAAGCCGCGCAGGCTTAAACACCGCCCCCGCGCCAAAAATGGTTTCGTCTGGCGAGAACCGCAGGGACGAGCCATGCTTGCGCGAGGGATTGCCTCGCTCCAATTCGGTCAGGGGCTTGCCCCGCGAATAGCTTTGCCGGTGCTCAAACCCGTCTCGCCAGACTGTGACGTCCAGCCGCTCAGACAAGGCATTGACCACGGAAATGCCGACCCCGTGCAGACCGCCCGAGGTCTCATAGCTCTTGCCCGAAAACTTGCCGCCCGAATGCAGCACGGTCATGATCACTTCGAGCGCGGACTTGTCGGTATATTTGGGATGGGCATCGACAGGTATGCCACGGCCATCATCGCGCACGATCAGCGCGCCATCAGCCTCTAACCGAACCTCAATAAACTTGGCATGGCCAGCCACCGCCTCGTCCATGGCATTATCAAGCACTTCGGCGAACAGGTGGTGCAGGGCGCGCTCATCTGTGCCGCCAATATACATGCCCGGCCGCTTGCGCACCGGCTCCAGCCCCTCAAGGACCTCGATATCCTTGGCAGAATAGCCGGTCGCCGCAGCAACGGCGCTGGATCGGCTTTGTTCGGTACCGGTTGCGGGCGTGGGTGCAGGGGCAGGGGCAGGGGCAGGGGCAGGTATAGGCTTGGCGAGGGGCGCAACCGGTTTTGTCGGCGCGGCGACGGCCTTGGTCAAGGCCGCAGGTTTGGGCGCAGGCTCTGGTGCGTCGTCGAACAGGGATCTTTGCGGCGGGGTATCAGGCATGTTCACATTCTGACGCGATTCGAGGCGGCCTCGCATGCCCTCCTGAAAATCAGGGGGCATGTCCGCCTTACAGGGACCAAGGTCTTAGCGATAGGCGGGCGGATAGTCCGTGTCCGCCCCGGGCTTGTAGCGCTTGGCCAATTCCAGACTGCGTGAGGTCATGGGCTGGTCCTGCCCCTGAATGATGACGCGGGTGGCATAGCTGGTGACTTCGAGCGGATCGCCCGACCAGATCACCAGATCGGCATCCTTGCCAGGCTCCAGACTGCCCACCCGGTCGGCCAGACCCCAGATCTTGGCGGGATTGATCGTTACCGAAGCCAAGGCCGCGCCATAGGGCAGGCCATAGCCCACGGCAGTTCCGGCATTGAACCGTCCCTGTCGCAGATTATTGTAGTCGCGGCTGCCGAGGATCGCGACCATGACGCCCGCGGCATTCAATCGCCCCGCATTTTCCAGGGTCGAGCCAAGCGTCTCAAAACTGCCTGGCAGATTCACCTGGCCATCGATCAGGACAGGCACCCCGGCCTGGGCTATGGCATCGGCAACCCGCCAGCCTTCTTCAGCCCCCTCCAGGATCAGTTTGAGCTTTTGCTCCTTGGCAAATTTCAGCACCTGCAAGATGTCCGAGGCCTTATGGACCCTTACCAAGAGCGGAACAAGGCCGTCGGCGACCGGGAGCAGGGCCTCCATATCATCGCGGCTATAGGGATAGGGGCGGCTTGAGCCTGCATCAAAACCCTTGCGGTTCTTGGCATAGTGGCGCGCATCATCGAGGGCCGATTTTAGCAAGACAAAGGTCGCGCCGCGTGAGCCGCCCGCATAGTCCGCGCCCGCCTCGCCCAGATCGAGGGCCATGCCGATACGGCCCTTGAACACAGGCGCGCGGCTGCCCGATGCCAGACTGGCGGCAGCGACCTGACCGGCAAACAGGCTGGCCTTGCCGTCGTCAGCACTGCCGGCGAAATCATCTGCGCCGTCATCCTTGTGTGCGCCGCCGCCGCCGCGGCCGAGCACGGGGGTGATCACAGCGCGGGTAACGCCGCCAAGCCGAGCCAGAGGGATAAGCGCGGAATCGGCATTGACGCCATACTGGATATCAAAGGCCGCCCCCAAGCGATCGCCCGCGCCGTCATCGCGGGTTTCTTCGACCTGCTCAACCTCGGACACACCCAGGTTTGAGCTGGGCAGGATCAGGCCGGGCGTCACAATCTGGCCCCCAGCATCAATCACGCGGGCCCCGTTGGGCACCGCTAGGTTCGCGCCAAGCGCTGTAATCTTGCCATCCTTGATCAAGACCGTGCCGGATGCGATTTCACCAGCGGGGCCTTGGCTAAGAATACGCGCATTGATGACCGCCAGGGTCTGGGCCAAGGCGGGCGCAGCGAGCAAGGACAAGGCCGAGGTGGCGGCCAAAAGGATGCGGCGGTTCATGGGCGGACTCCCTCGCCGGGTTGGCCAAGTTCAAAATCAGATCGTGGTTGGAATCTTGGGTCCTTGCGGTCAAAAACCTTGGCACCATCAACAAACACCTGACTGGCGGTCGAATAGACGCTGAAAGGATCACCGTTCCAGAGCACCAGATCAGCGTTCTTGCCCACCGCCAGCGAGCCGGTCTTGTCGCCAATGCCCATGGCCTTGGCCGGATTGGCCGTGATCCAGCTGATCGCTTCGGCGCGGGTAATGGCCAGACCCAGACGATTGCCTGCGGCCATGGCTATAGCCGCTTCCTGATTGAGGTGCTGGGTCATGATCGGGTCGTCGGAGTGAATGACGACACAGGCCCCCTTGCGCTGGCCAATGGCCGCATTCTCGGCAATGCCGTCATAGGATTCCAGCTTAAAACCTGCCCATTCCGCCCAGGTGGCATAGCAGATGCCTTCACGGGCAAGCTGATCGGCGATCTTATAGGCCTCGGACGAATGGTGGAACATGCTGATCTTGAAGCCATATTCCTTGGATATATCGATCATGGTCGCCATTTCATCGGCGCGGTAGCAGTGGTTCTGGACCAGGATTTCGCCGGCCAGCACGCTGGATAGGGTGTCATTGGTCAGGCTGCGCTCTGGCGGGTCGGCTTTTTCACCCTTGGCGATCTTGGCGCGGTAATCGTCCCATTTGCGCTTATAGCTGGCTGCTGCAATCCATGCGCTGCGATAGCCCGCCACATTACCCATGCGGGTGGCGGGTGAGCGTCCCTTTCGGCCATAGACCCGCTTGGGGTTCTCGCCGCAGGCCATTTTCAAGCCATAGGGGGCATCGGGGAACTTCATGCCCTGGGTGGTCACTGAAGGAATGTTCTTTAAGGTCACGGAACGGCCGCCAAACAGATTGGCCGAGCCGGGCAGGATTTGCAGTGTGGTCACACCCCCAGCCCGGGCGCGGTTGAAGCCGGGGTCCTGTGGCCAGACCGAGTGCTCGGCCCAGACATTGGCCGTATTGGGATCGGTCGCTTCATTGCCATCTGAGTGCGCTTGAACGCCGGGCGAGGCATAGACCCCTAGGTGCGAATGGGAATCAATAATGCCGGGGGTCAACCAAAGGCCCTTGGCCTCGATGATCTGCGCGCCCGACGGTGGCGTTACGTCCTTGCCCAGCGCGACAATCTTGCCGCCATCCATAACCAGGGTCCCGCCCTCGATCTCGTCACCGGTCGCAGTCAGGATGTGGGCACCCACAATCGCCGTCAATTGCGAGGGCAGGGGCTTATAGGTGCTGGCAAACGGGACCGGCCCGGCCTTGGCGTCACTGCCTTGCGGCAAGGCCTTGGCAGGGGTCTTGGGCGGCGGGGTGGTGCTGGCGGTTGCGCAGGCGGATAACAAGCCTGCCGTGGCCAATCCGGCCAAAAGCGCTGTCAGGCGTAGGGTCTTGAGCATGAAAAGCCTCGATAAGCTAAGCGCCTATCAGGCCTGTGTTTTTGCGAAATATCAATCCCCTCGCTTCTGAAACCATACCAAGGCCTTAACGCCGAAAAAAAGGGCCGGGGCTTTATGCCCGGCCCTTCATCTCATTTGATCAAAAGATCAGATTAGCACTTGTAATACATATCGAATTCGACGGGGTGCGGGTGCAGTTGCAAGCGCATCACTTCTTCCATCTTCAGCTCGATATAGCTGTCGATAAAGTCGTCATCCATCACGCCGCCAGCCTTGAGGAAGCCACGGTCCTTGTCGAGTGATTCCAGGGCTTCACGCAGGCTGCCGCAAACCTCAGGGATCTTTTTCTGCTCACGGGGGGGCAGGTCATAGAGGTTCTTGTCGGCGGGGCCGCCGGGATCGATCTTGTTGGCAATCCCGTCCATGCCGGCCATCAGAAGCGCAGTAAAGGTCAGGTATGGGTTGCCCATGGGGTCGGGGAAGCGCGCTTCGATGCGCTTACCCTTGGGGCTGTCGACGTGCGGGATTCGTATCGAGGCCGAACGGTTGCGGGCCGAATAGGCCAGCTTTACCGGGGCTTCATAGCCGGGGACCAGACGCTTATAGGAATTGGTGGTCGAGTTTGAGAAGGCGTTAATGGCCTTGGCGTGCTTGATAATGCCGCCAATATACCACAGGCAAAGATCGGAAAGACCCGCATACTTGTCACCGGCAAACAGGGGCTTGCCATTGCCCCAGATCGACTGGTGCACATGCATGCCGCTGCCATTATCGGCAAACATGGGCTTGGCCATGAAGGTTGCGGTCTTGCCATAGGCTGCGGCCACATTATGGATCACATACTTATACATCTGTAGCCGGTCAGCCATGACGATCATGGTGTCGAACTTCAGACCCAGCTCGTGCTGGGCAGGGGCGACTTCGTGGTGATGCTTTTCTGGCTTCATGCCAAGCTCGCCCATCACGGCCAGCATTTCGCCGCGCAGGTCTTGCGCTGAGTCCACGGGATTGACGGGGAAATAGCCGCCCTTTGGCCCAGGGCGGTGGCCCATATTGCCTTCGGGATAGGCCCGGCCGGTATTGGCAGGCAGTTCGCTGGCATCATAGGAATAGCCGGTATTGTGCGGCTCGGTTGACCATTTCACATCGTCAAAGATGAAGAATTCAGCTTCCGGACCAAAATAGACCGTATCGCCCACGCCCGAGGCCTTGACATGGTTCAGCGCCTTTTTGGCGATCGAGCGCGGATCCCGGTTATAAGGCTCATTGGTGTCGGGGTTCAGAACGTCGCAGTGCAGGCACAGGGTGGTCTGCTGATAGAAGGGGTCGATATAGGCCGTCGCCAGGTCTGGCCGCAGCTTCATGTCGGACTCGTTGATGGCCTTCCAGCCCGCAATCGAGGAGCCGTCGAACATGGTCCCGTCATTGAGGAAGTCCAGATCGACCAGATCAATATCAAAGGTCACGTGCTGCATCTTGCCGCGAACGTCGGTGAACCGGACATCGACGTACTTGACGTCCTTTTCTTTGATTTCTGCGAGGATTTTTTCAGCAGTCATGCGCGTGTTCCCTTTTGAGCATGTCACAAGTGTATGGGTTTAGAGCCTAGATGGCGGCTGTGCCGCTTTCGCCCGTGCGAATTCGAATAACCTCAATAATCTCGGAAACAAAAATCTTGCCGTCGCCAATGCGGCCCGTGCGGGCGGCGGCTTGAATTGCTTCGAGCGCGTCTTGCAACTGATCGTCAGAAACCACCAGCTCAATTTTGATCTTGGGCAGGAAGTCGACCACATATTCAGCGCCACGATAAAGCTCAGTGTGGCCCTTTTGCCGACCATATCCCTTGGCCTCAGTGACCGTCATGCCCTGAACGCCCATCTCCTGGAGGGCCTCCTTGACCTCGTCCAGCTTGAACGGCTTGATAATGGCTTCGATCTTTTTCATGCGCAGACTTTAGGGCCAAAAACGACGACGGCAAGGCGATTTCCCAGCCCAACGCGCTATAATATCCTAGGTGCATGCTCGCAAGACGCCCGACAAGGGCGCGCTTGGTCGCAGTGGCGTTCCACAGCCCACGCCTTGGCGCGTGCTTAAATTTTAAGCAAATATTGCATTTATTTTAGTCATGACCTTGGCCGTGAAATAGCATCCTGCCGAGCGTCCTGTGAGCGGTGCAATCTGAAAATCGGCTCGTACCGTCAAGGATACTTCGCAACGGCGAAAAATTCGGTGCAATAGTCCAGAGCAAGCGATAACCACAGCGCCGCAGCCTTCAACCGCCAGAGGGGTTGAAATCAAACAAGGGTCGTCAAATGAGCAGGGTTTATATGATCCGACACGGCAGGCCTGCCGCCAGTTGGGGCGAGGCGGATCAAGATCCAGGGCTTGATGAAACCGGTCATGACCAGGCCCGCAAGGTGGCCGCAGCCCTTATGCAGATGCCGCCTTCGGAACGGCCGAGTTTTGTTGTGTCCTCGCCGCTTAATCGCTGTCGGCAAACGGCGCAGCCCCTGGCCGATGCCTTGGGTGTTGAGGTCATTATTGATCCTCGCATTGGCGAAATTCCAACGCCCAAGGCCTTAAGCCCAGCACAGCGTCCGGCCTGGCTTAAGGCGGCTTTTGGCGGGCTTTGGCGCGATATGGTCGGTGATCTGGACTATGAGGTCTGGCGCAGTCAGGTCAGTGCAGCGGTGGCGGACTATCCTGGCGGCGCGGTGTTTAGTCATTATGTGGCTATTAATGCTGCGGTCTCATTATGTCGCGGTGACGATCGGGTGCTAAGCTGTCAGCCCGATCACACAGCTGTCATGAGTTTCGATATAGATGGGGGTGTACTGACATTGGTATCCTTGGGCCAGCAAGCCTCAACCCAGGTTCTTTGATCGTCGCCGCCGTTCGGCTCGAAGGATAATGCCCCATGACCGCTCCGACCGAAATCCTTAGCCTGGCCGAGATGACGGCTTGCGATCAGGCCGCCATGGCTGCGGGCACGCCGGGCATAGACCTGATGCAGCGTGGGGGTCAGGCTGTTGCAAAGGCGGTGATGGGCCGTTGGCCGCAGGGGCCGGTTCTGGTCCTTTGCGGTCCTGGCAATAATGGCGGCGACGGGTTTGTTGCGGCGCAAGGCCTGGCTCAGGCCGGCTGGCCGGTGCGTGTGGCCCTGACCTGTGATTTGGAGGCCCTCAAGGGGGATGCCGCGATTGCCGCAAGCCGCTGGTCTGGGCCGGTTGAGCGGCTTGCAGACCTGAAGCTGGACGGCCTGGCCCTGGTCATTGACGCTGTTTTTGGCGCGGGATTGTCCAAGCCGCTCGAACCGGGTCTGGTGCAGGTGTTCAAGGCCATAGCCGCCGCTGGCCTGCCAATTGTAGCTGTCGATGTGCCTTCGGGGCTGTCGGGCGATACGGGCCTGACCGTTGGGGACTATGCCCCGGTCAGTGCTGTGACCGTAAGCTTTCATCGCAAAAAACCGGCCCATGTCTTGACCTGTGGGCGGCAGTATTGCGGCGAGGTCGTGCTCGCCGATATTGGCCTTCTGGCCGGTACGGCCCAGGTTCGGGAAAACACCCCAGCCCTCTGGCAGGCCGACATGCCCTGGCCTGATCCTCGCACGCACAAGCATTCGCGTGGCCGCATGATGGTGGTTTCAGGCCAGGCCTGGAATACGGGCGCCGCTAGGCTGGCGGCGCGGGCGGGTTTGCGGGTTGGGGCGGGCGTGGTCACGGTCCTGTCGCCGCCAGATGCTCTTGCGATCAATGCCGCCCATCTCGAAGCCGTCATGCTGGCCGGGTTTGAAACCGATATTGAGCTGGAGACCGCAGCCCGCGATGCCGATGTGGT
>JBIIZD010000098.1:0-9619 GCA_044346445.1 Caulobacteraceae bacterium | reverse complement strand
CAGCGCATATGTCAAAGCCCAGTTAAAAAACGCAGGCCGGATTAAGACGATAAATCAATAGCTTGCGCTATAATAACTACTCCCACTCAATCGTTCCCGGCGGCTTGCTCGTCACGTCATAGACCACGCGGTTGACGCCTGGAGGCTTCAGGAAGTTTTCATGGGCGGCTCGACGCCTGAACATACCAAACTAAGCATTGATTAAGGGCGTATCAGTAACCCTTAAAGTTTTTCTGCACACACTCACGAGCTAAGGCCTGTGATTTTGAGATATCCTCTTTTGTCATTCCTTCTGCAAAGATCTCTCTTGCCTTTACTGCATTCGCATCACCAAATGTCGCCGCGATATTCATCCACATATGAGCATATACAGTGTCTTTTGTGACACCCTGACCCTGGTCGTACATCACGCCAAGATTGTACTGCGCACGCGCATGACCCTGCGCTGCTGCCAGCCCAAACAGTCGCGCTGCTTCTATATAGTCTTGTGTGACACCCTGACCCTGGTCGTACATCACGCCAAGATTGTACTGCGCGCTCGCATCACCCTGCGCTGCTGCCAGCCCAAACAGTCGCGCTGCTTTTTTGTAGTCTTGTGTGACGCCCTGACCCTCGGCGTACATCAAACCAAGATTGTACTGCGCGGTCGCATCACCCTGCGCTGCCGCCAGTCCAAACAGTCGCGCTGCTTCTTTGTAGTCTTGTGTGACGCCCTGACCCTCGACGTACAACAAACCAAGATTGAACTGCGCATCAGCATCACCCTGCGCTGCTGCTAGTCCATACAGTCGGGCTGCTTCTTTATAGTCTTGTGTGACACCCTGACCCTGGTCGTACATCAAACCAAGATTGAACTGCGCATCGGCATCACCCTGCGCTGCTGCTAGTCCATACAGTCGCGCTGCTTCTTTGTAGTCTTGTGTGACGCCCTTACCCTGGCCGTACATCACGCCAAGATTGTACTGCGCGCTCGCAACGCCCTGCGCTGCTGCTATTCCAAACCGTCGCGCTGCTTCTTTGTGGTCCTGTGCCATACCCTGACCCTTGTAGTATATCAAACCCAGATGGCTTTCTGACTTTCACTATGTGAGAGGCAGCGCAAATGTCAAAGCCCAGAAAAAAGACTCAGGCCGGATTAAGACGATAAATCAATAGCTTACGCTACAATAACTACTCCCACTCAATCGTCCCAGGCGGCTTACTGGTCACGTCATAGACCACGCGGTTGACGCCTCTCACCTCATTGATGATCCTTGTGGCGCAGCGGCCTAGGACTTCCCAGGGGAATTCGAAGAAGTCGGCGGTCATGCCGTCGGTGGAGGTGACGGCGCGCAGGGCTAGGACATCTTCATAGGTGCGGGCATCGCCCATGACCCCGACGGTCTTGACCGGCAAGAGCACGGCAAAGGCTTGCCAGATATTGTCATAGAGGCCCGCCTTGCGGATTTCCTCCAGATAGATGGCATCGGCCTGTTGCAGGGTGGCGACCTTTTGGCGGGTGATCTCGCCGGGGATGCGGATGGCCAGGCCCGGCCCCGGAAAGGGGTGGCGGTCAACAAAGGCGGGGGCGAGGCCAAGCTCGACGCCCAAGACCCGCACCTCGTCCTTGAACAGTTCGCGCAAGGGCTCGACCAGTTTAAGCTTCATAAAGTCGGGCAGGCCGCCGACATTATGGTGGCTCTTGATCACGGCCGATGGGCCGCCGCGCGCCGAGACGCTTTCGATCACGTCGGGATATAGGGTGCCCTGGGCCAGGAAGGCTGCGCCATCAATCTTGGCGGCCTCGGCATCAAAAATCTCGATAAACAACCGGCCAATGGTCTTGCGCTTGGTCTCGGGATCGGACACGCCCGCCAGGGCATCGAGGAAGGTGTCCTTGGCATCGACATGGATGAGCGGGATCTTGTAATGCTCGTTAAACAGGGTCACGACCTGCTCGGCTTCATTGTGGCGAAGAAGGCCCGTATCGACAAAGACGCAGGTCAGTTGCTCGCCAATCGCCTCATGGATCAGGACGGCGGCGACCGAGGAATCCACCCCGCCCGACAGGCCGCAAATCACCTTGCCCTCGCCGACCTGGGCGCGGATCTTGTCGACCATTTCGCGCCGGAACGAGGCCATGGTCCAGTCGCCGCTAAGACCGGCTATGCCATGGGTGAAATTGCGCAGGATCTGCGCGCCCTTGGGCGTATGGGCAACCTCAGCATGGAACTGGACGCCATAAAAGCGGCGGGCCTCGTCGGCAATGGCGGCAAAGGGCGAGCCTTCGGAGGTGGCAATGACCTCAAAGCCGGGCGGAATGGCGGTGACTCGGTCGCCATGGCTCATCCAGACGGTTTCGCGCGCCGACAGGCCTGCAAACAGGGGGCTATGCTTGATGATATCGATCTCGGCGCGGCCAAATTCGCCCGAATGACCGCCCTCGACCGCGCCGCCAAGCTGGGCACACAGGGCTTGTTCGCCATAGCAGATGCCCAGGACCGGAACGCCCAGTTCAAACAAGCGATGCGGCGCGGTTGGGCTTTCATAATCGGTGACGCTGGACGGGCCGCCGGACAGAATAATGGCCTTGGGGGCATAGGCCTCCAGGATGGCCTCGACCTTGTCATAGGGGTGGATCTCGCAATAGACGCCGCTTTCGCGCACCCGGCGGGCGATCAGCTGGGTGACCTGGCTGCCAAAATCGACAATCAGGACGCGTTGGTGATGAGGCGCCGAAGCGGTCGTCGTGGTCGTCATGGTCGCCTTTCAAACAGGGCTATAAAGAATCCGTCCGTCCCGGTACGGCGGGGCGATAATTGGAGTTGATGACCCTTGGCCAGGGCCGTCAAGCGTTCGCGCCCTGATGGGGTCACGGCGGCGGCGGCTAGGGCATGGGCGATGGGCAGGGGCGCAAAGCCCTGATTGCGCGCTTCAAACCGCTCACACACAGCGGCATTTTCAGACGCCAGCACCGAGCAGGTGACATAGGCCAATATCCCGCCCGGCTTGACCAGATTGGCCGCCTGGGTCAGGATTTTCAGCTGCAGGGCCGCAAGGCGGTTGATCTCGTCTGGCGTGATGCGCCAAGCGCCCTCGGGGTGCCTGCGCCAGGTGCCAGAGCCGCTGCACGGTGCATCGACCAGCACCCGATCAGCAGCGCGGTTTAGATCATCCAGGCTTTCGCCGCGACTGCCAATCTTGCGAAGCTCAGCCTGCACGCCTGCCCGCTTGAGCCTGGGCTCAATCGCGGCAAGACGGCGGTCGTCAATATCGCAGGCGATCAAGCGCCCGCCCTTGAGGTTTGCGGCCAGGGCCAAGGTCTTGCCACCGCCGCCAGCGCAATAATCGACCACCAGATCGCCGGGGCGGACCGCGCAAAGAGCGGCCACCAATTGGCTGCCCTCGTCCTGGACCTCAAACCCGCCTTCTTTGAAGATATCAAGCGCCTGAACATCGACCCCGCCGCCGAGCCGAAGCCCCGCAGCGGCAAACGGCGTGGGCACAGCCGCCAGATCAAGATCGACTAGCCGCGCCTGGACCGCGACCGGATAGCTGGCGGCCAGATTGATGCGAATATCCAGCGGCGCACGGTCCTGCATCAGGCTGCGCGCCTCGGCGGGCCAGTCCTTGCCAAAGCTGCGCGCCAACTGGCCTTCAATATAGGAGCCTAGCTGCACCGCGCCGGGGGTCAGGGCCTTTAGGGTCTGGACTTCTTCGTCGCTTAAGGGCGCGGGCGCATGGCCCTGGCCGCTGAACAGGGCGCTGGCCCCATCCAGATCAAGGTGATCATCCAGCATAAGCGAGGCGGCAACCAAGCCTCGCCCATCCTTGGCCACCTGACCGTGACGCAGGCAGGCATAGACCCGCTGTGCAATCGCGCGCCGATCGCCCGACCCGGCAAACCGGTGCGCTGCGCCCCAGTTTTTCAGGGCCTTTTCCGCAGGCTCACGCGATGCCAGCAGCGCATCTAGAATTTCAATACCTGCCTGAAGTCTCGCCGCTGGGGTCACACACTACTCGGATAATTTGGGGCTTCACGGGTGATCAACACGTCATGAACGTGACTTTCGCGCAGGCCAGCATTGGTGATGCGGATAAACCGTGCCCGCTCTTGGAAGATCGGAATGGTCGCGGCCCCGACATAGCCCATCGAGGCGCGCAAGCCCCCGACCATCTGGTGCAATATGGTACCAATCTGGCCCTTATACGGCACCTGACCCTCAATGCCTTCGGGCACCAGTTTCAGACTGTCAGAGACTTCCTTTTGGAAATAGCGGTCTGCCGATCCGCGGGCCATGGCCCCGACCGAGCCCATGCCGCGATAGGCCTTATAAGACCGGCCCTGATACAAGAAGACCTCGCCAGGGGCCTCGTCGGTTCCGGCAAACATCGAGCCCATCATGACGGTCGAGGCCCCGGCCGCTATTGCCTTGGCCAGGTCGCCCGAATACTTGATGCCGCCATCGGCTATGATTGGCACACCGCTGTCGCGTGCTGCGCGCACCGCATCGGTAATGGCCGTCAGTTGCGGCACGCCGACGCCTGCAATCATGCGGGTGGTGCAGATAGAGCCTGGGCCAATCCCAACCTTGACCGCATCGGCCCCGGCATCGATCAAAGCGCGGGTGGCGTCATAGGTGGCAATGTTTCCAGCCACGATCTGGACCGCATTGTTTTCCCGCTTGATCCGCTCAACGGCCTGGGCGACCTGGATCGAGTGGCCGTGGGCGGTATCGATCACCACCACATCAACGCCTGCCTCAATCAAGGCCATGGTCCGCTCAAACCCGACATCTCCGACCGTCGAGGCAGCCCCCACCAATAGGCGGCCACGGCCATCCTTGGCGGCATTTGGATGGGCCTGAGCCTTTTCCATATCCTTGACCGTGACCAGGCCAACGGCGCGATAGGCATCATCGACCACGATCAGGCGCTCAATCCTGTGGCGCTGCAAAAGATCGCGCGCCTCTTGCGGCTCAACCCCTTCGCGCACCGTGATCAGATTGGTCGAGGTCATCAGTTCAGAGGCTGGCGTTTCAGGATTAGCGGCAAACCGCATATCGCGATTGGTCAGAATGCCAACCAGCTTGCCCGTCGCCCGGTCAACCACGGGAAAGCCCGAAATCTTGCGCTGTTCGGTGATCGCCCGCACCACGCTGATGGGCGTGTCGGGATTAATGGTCATGGGATTGATGACCATGCCGCTTTCATAGCGCTTGACCTCGCGCACCTGGTCGGACTGTTCGGCTACCGTCAGGTTGCGATGCAATATGCCAAGGCCGCCGGCCTGGGCCATGGCTATGGCCAGCCGACTTTCCGTCACCGTATCCATGGCGGCGGACACAATGGGAATGTTCAGGCCAATGGCCTTGGTAAAGCGTGTGGCGGTGTTCACCTGTCCGGGCATCACATCGGATGGACCGGGTTCAAGCAAAACGTCGTCGAAGGTAAGCCCTTCGCGAATCTCCATGAGAACTCTCCGTTTTGCGGGCTGCGTATAGCGAAAGATCGCGCCGAGCGATAGACCTATTGGCCCCTGAATCCGGTCGCGACCAGATAAACTTCAGAACTTTCGGCCCGACTGGCCTTGGGCTTGACGTGCTTGACCTCATCGAAATGGGCCTTGAGCGCGCGCAAGACCTGTTCCATCTCGCCGCCTTGAAAGGCCTTGGTGACAAAGGCACCGCCGGGCTTGAGGGTCTCAACCGCAAAATCTACCGCCGCCTCGATCAGTCCGACAATGCGCAAATGGTCGGTCTGGCGGTGTCCGGTCGTATTCGGGGCCATGTCGGACAAGATCACATCTGGTGGCCCGCCCAGCAAGTCGATCAGGCGCTCGCCGCAGGCCGGGTCAGTAAAATCCATCTGGATCATGTGCGCCGGTGGCAAGGCCTCAACCGGCAAGAGGTCAACCCCGACCACAGAACTTGCCCCCCTGGCCATGGCGATCTGAACCCAGCCGCCGGGCGCACAGCCCAGATCGACCACGCGCTGGCCATGGCGCAGAAAATGGAAACGGTCATCCAGCTCGATCAGCTTGAACGCCGCGCGCGAGCGATAGCCTTTAAGCTTGGCCTCAGTCACAAACGGGTCATTCAATTGCCGGGCCAGCCAGGCCTGTGACGAGGGCGTGCGCTTGTTTGCGGTCTTGAGGCGCACAGCCTTGACCCGGCCGCCAGACTCCTGGCCACGGGTCGGTGGGCGCACCATACGCTTGCGCTCTTGCGGCGGCTGTTCGGGGGGATCCTTACTCATGCGCCCTCTTAAGCCAATTGCGCCGATTAAGAAACGCCTATGCGGCTGCAATGGGTGTTGAGCGCGCGCCTCTGCGGCGTCTGCGGGTACGGCGACGTGGCTTTTTGTCGGACATTAGCGTTAAGAGCAGGCCCTCACGCAGGCCGCGATCAGCCACACGTACCCGATCACACGGCCAAGCCTCTTGAACGGCCTGCAATATGGCAGCCCCCGCCAAGACCAGATCAGATCGGTCAGGACCAATACAGGGCTGGGCCGCCCTGCCCTCATTGTCCAGCTTCAGAAGGCCATAGGCCGCCGCCTCGCAATCAGCGCGGCGCATCCATAGCCCGTCAACCTGATTGCGATCATAGCGCCTAAGGCCCAGATGCAGCCCCGCCAGTCCGGTAATGGCACCCGATGTCCCAACCAGATGCGCCCTGCCACTGTCGAAAATCGGTCGCATGGGCTCTGCCAGTTCAAACGCCAAAATCCTGTGTTTGACATCCTCAACCATGTCCCGGAACCAGCCTTGGCTATCATCGAGCCGCTCTGGAAACCGCTCGGCGAGACTCACCACCCCAACCGGGATCGAGACCCAGGCCTTGATCGGCAAGGCCGAGGCCGAAAAATCCCGCACCCGCATATCCAGCCTTGGATCGGTCAGGTCCACCCATGACAATTCGGTCGAGCCACCGCCGACATCGACCACCAAGGCGGCCTCAGCGGTGCGATCAAACAGGTTCAGGCAACCGGCGACCGAAAGCTGGGCCTCCTCGCGTGGTGTGATGATTTGCAGGCGAATGCCGGTTTCCTCGGCAACGCGGGAGACAAAGTCTGGGCCATTCTCAGCGCCGCGGCAAGCCTGGGTCGCGACCGCCCGCAGCCGCACCGTGCGCCGCCGCCTCAGCTTTTCCGAGCAGACCCGCAAGGCGGCCATGGCCCGGTCCATAGCGCCCTCCTGCAGGCGACCAGACTGACTCAGCCCCTCGCCCAGCCGCACAATGCGCGAAAACGACTCCACCACGCGAAACCCGGTCAAGGAGGGGGTCGCAATCAATAGGCGGCAATTATTCGTGCCAAGATCCAGCGCCGCAAACAGGGGCTGGTCATCGGGGCTGTGGCCCAAATTATGCGACCCCTCGCGACCGGATCGGCCGTCTAAGGGGCTTGGTGCCTTGGTCATGGCAAAGCTCACGGGAGAGGCTGACAGACTCGCCGCCTCGTTTCGCCGGTCAGTGTAACAAGTTGCCGCAGGGTCTGATAGCCCTAGAACAAACCGCCAGATCGTCCGCATCCTGCCTTTTGTCAGGCTGAACTTGGGTGTATGAGTTTATGATGCGTACCAGACTCGCCAAATTTGCCATCGGCCAAGTGGTCAAGCACCGGATATTCGCCTTTCGCGGCGTGATTTTCGATGTCGATCCATCCTTCAACAATACCGAGGAATGGTGGCAGTCCATCCCCGAAGAAGTGCGGCCGCGCAAGGACCAGCCCTTTTACCACCTCTTGGCCGAAAACGACCAAAACAGCTATGTTGCCTATGTGTCAGAGCAAAACCTGCTGCCCGACGAGACCGGAGAGCCGGTCGGCCACCCCCACACAGCCCTGATGTTTGAGGCCTTTGAGTCTGGTCAATATCGCCCCAAGCCCAAGATGGCGCATTGAGCAAAGCTGCATCAGCTAAATTTATGCCCCAAATCTGAGCATAAATTAGCTTAACTTTGCCGATATTCGCTGGTTATGAGCCAAGTTTGCACAGAAATTGCGGCAAAACTCGTGCACCCTGTTGATCATGGATACGATCACACAGCATCCGAACATGGCCGCAGACTGGACGGTGGATCAGGGATGGGAAGCCTATACGCCGCTTGAGCACCAAGTCTGGATCACCCTATATGAGCGTCAGGTCAAGATTATTGCCAATCGCGCCTGCGAAGAGGTCTTGCGCGGCCTTGCCCTGCTTGACTTGCATGGCCAAGGCATTCCAGATTTTCGCAGCCTGAACAAGGCCCTAAAGCCCCTGACCGGTTGGGAAGTGGTGGCTGTACCGGGCCTGGTGCCCGATGCCGTGTTTTTCGACCACCTTGCCAATCGCCGCTTTCCGGCTGGCCGGTTTATTCGCACGCCAGACCAGTTGGATTATCTGCAGGAGCCGGATGTATTTCACGATGTTTTCGGCCATGTGCCCCTGCTGGCCGATCCGGTATTTGCCGACTATTTGCAAGCCTATGGCCAGGGCGGCTTAAGGGCGCTGGGGCTTGGTCAATTGCATAATCTGGCGCGGCTGTATTGGTACACGGTCGAGTTTGGGCTGGTTCAGACTGAGCAGGGTCTGCGGATCTACGGCGCAGGCATTTTGTCGTCACGCACCGAGTCGATCTATTGCCTGGAAAGTCCGGTGCCGCGCCGGCTGGGCTTTGACATAGAGCGGGTGATGCGCACCCCCTATCGCATTGACAATGTGCAGGAGACCTATTTCATCACCCCGTCGCTGCAAGACTTGCTGGACGCAACCTTGCAGGATTTTTCAGACCTCTATGGACGCCTTGCCAAATTGCCAGACCTTGGCCTGACCGAAGCCTTGCCCGGCGACCTTGTCTATGCGCCCGACGGCACGACCTAATTCGTTAAGTGAGATAAACTTATTATCTATTGAAAAGCATAAAATTTATGGCCCAATTCTAATATTTCGCACAAGGCATCCAAGGCCGCTTGGACCTCGCTGATCAGATGTGGATCGGCCAGGTCTTCGACGGCCAGCCGGTCGCGGTAATGGGTCATAGCCCAGGCTGCGAGCTTGTCATAAAGGGCCGGACCTAGCCGCTGCGCCGCATGGGTCGCGGCCAGTTCTGCGGGGGTCAGGACCACGCGCAAGCGCAAACAGGCCGGGCCGCCGCCATTATGCATACTCTGGCGCACATCGACATAATCCACCCGGCCAATCGGCCCATTGCTGGCCACAAGCGCCTCTGCGACAGCATAGGCGCGCGGGTTTTCACTGGCCTCAATCGGCGCCAGCAGTACCAGACGATCTTCGCCCGGCACGACCAGAAGCTGGCTATTGAACAAATAGGACGAGATCGCGTCCGCGAGCGGCAACTCGGCTTCAGAAACAGACACAAACACCGGCTCAAACTGGCCAGCCGCTGCCTTGCGGATATCTGCATAGACGGTTTTGGTATCTGCAAAGGCGCTTTGGTGGTGGAAAAGGCAGGTGCGGGTGCCAACACAAACCACATCATTATGAAATGCGCCGCCATCAATCGCGCCTTGGCCCTGGCGCGCAAACACCGCCCCGCCCGCGCTGTGACGCCGGGCAATAGCCTCAAACGCCTCCAGGGTCTGGCGCGCCGGAAACTGACCTTGCCAGGCCTTCCAGGCGCTGCGACCATAAACAAAC
>JBIIZD010000097.1:0-9657 GCA_044346445.1 Caulobacteraceae bacterium | reverse complement strand
TGGCCCCACCGGCCTTGGCCAGCGTGATCGTAATCGCAGCCGTCAAGGTCGTCTTGCCATGGTCAACGTGACCAATCGTGCCGATATTGCAGTGCGGCTTAGTGCGTTCAAACTTTTCCTTGGCCATCGTCTTAACCTTCGGTCCGGCCCATGGGAGCCGGCACTGTTGCGAAAAATTGGGACCAGCGGGATCGCGGGCCGGGTGGGTGTATCAGATTTTCGTGCTTACGGAAGAGAGATCGTCGCAAGACCGCGTTCGGTGTAACAAACCTAGCGGCACTGGAGCGGGTAGCCGGGATCGAACCGGCATCCTCAGCTTGGAAGGCTGCTGCACTACCATTGTGCTATACCCGCGATCTATGCAGGCTCTTGTCGCTCGTCTCCCCGTATAGCCTAGGGTCTACCCCTTCGTTTCGGTCGGCGCGTGGTGGGGGAAGCAGGACTCGAACCTGCGAAGGCGATGCCAGCGGATTTACAGTCCGCCCCCTTTGCCACTCGGGACATTCCCCCTCGCGCGCGACCGATCAGAAGACCTTGGTCTTGACCTATGATCTGGCGCAAAAACCAGAAACAACAGATCTTGAACAAAAAGCTACCGCCACATGCCCAGACCAGTGCTAAACGACCGGCCTGCCCAGCGACGGAAGCCCGTGGGCCCCAAATCGGAGCGCGTCTTATAGTGTCCTCTTTTCGCGAACGCAACGACCGCAAACAGACTTCTGACAACAAGTCGGAAAGACCTGCCAGCGGACGTCGTGATAAACCCTTTTCTTCCCCCCGCCAAAAGGCGCCAGATGATGGTTCTGAATGGCTTTGGGGCTGGCATGCGGTCAGTGCGGCCCTGTCCAATCCCCTGCGCGAAAAGCCCATGCGGGTCATGGCCACCGAAGAGCGCGCGCGCCAACTGACCGAGGCCTTTGGCAAGATTGAAACGCTTGGCGTGTTTGAAAACAGCACAATTGCTCAACATTTACCGCAACATGCGGTGCATCAGGGTCTGGCCCTCAAGGTCCTGCCGCTGGAGTCCATGAGCCTGGAAGACCTGGCCGAGCCCGCCCACGGCGTGATCTTGATGCTGGATCAGGTCACCGATCCGCAAAATGTCGGGGCAGTGTTTCGCTCGGCAGCGGCCTTTGGGGCCAGGGGCGTCATATTGCAAGATCGCCATGCCCCAGCGCTTGGCGGGGCCTTGGCAAAAGCGGCGGCAGGGGCCGTTGATCAGGTTCCTCACGCCCGGGTGGTCAATCTTTCTCGCGCCTTGGAGCGGCTTTCTGACCTTGGCTGGCGCGCCGTTGGGCTTGATGGCAGCGCCGAAGAGACCCTGGATCAGGCGATTGATTCGCGGCCCGTGGTCATTGTTCTTGGCTCCGAAGGCGACGGCATCCGCCGCCTAGTTGCCGAGCACTGCGACAGTCTGGCCAAGATCAACATGCCCGGCGGCTTTGAAAGCCTCAATGTTTCCGCTGCAGCCGCTATTGCCCTGTATGAAGTGACCCGCCCCCGGCGCTAAACGCTTGCATCTGGCCAAAGGTTCACAGAGGGTGCGCGGATGTTTGATACCTTGATCGCCAATCTTGCCGCCGCCCCTTGGGCTGATACCGCTATGGCCCTGGGCCAGGTCTTGATGATTGACCTGGTCTTGGCCGGGGATAATGCGGTGGCCGTGGGGCTGGCCGCAGCGGGCCTCGCCGCCGAGCAGCGGCGAAAAGCGATTTTGGCCGGGCTCGCCGCCGCGGTGGCCATGCGCATCGGCTTTGCCCTGATCACCACCCAGCTCTTGGGCATTATAGGGCTTAGCCTTGCGGGCGGGGTCTTGCTGCTGTGGGTCTGCTGGAAGATGTGGGGCGAGATCCGCGCCCAGGCCGCGACAGACCATAATGATGCCGATATTGCGCTGGAACAGGCGACCGGTGTCGATATTGACGGCGCGCCGGGCACAGCTAGCGCCAGCACACGTCCGACCAAGACCTTTCGCCAAGCCTTTATACAAATCCTGATCGCTGATTTGTCCATGTCGCTAGACAATGTGCTGGCCGTGGCCGGGGCTGCGCGCGATCACCCCGCCGTCCTCGTCTTTGGCCTGGTCTTGTCCATCGCACTTATGGGCTTTGCCGCCACTTGGATCGCCAAGCTTTTGCACAAGCATCGCTGGATTGGCTATGTCGGCTTGTTGATCATCTTCTATGTGGCCCTGCACATGATCTGGGACGGTCACCGCAAGGTGGTCCAAGACCTGCATCTGCAAGCGCAGTATAATCAGATCATGCCTGGGCCCATGGATATGCCGCTCGACCCGCACTAGGGCGCGGCGCTACCAAGGCTGTGTTTAATCAAGCAGCGTAATGCTGGGCGCAGGCTTTTGATCATCGGCGCGATCGAGTGCCTGCGCCACGGCGGCTGCAATCTCCATAAGGGCCCTAGCGGCAAGGCTGGCGGGCTGGCTAATGACCAGCGGCTGGCCGTCGTCACAGGCTTGGCGCAGGCCAATCTCTATTGGTACCTCGCCCAAAAACGGCACGCCCAGAGCCTCGGCGGTCTGACGCGCGCCGCCGCGGCCAAAGATTTCGATCGGTGCGCCGCTGGCGGGATCGGTGAAATAGGCCATGTTTTCGACCACGCCAAAGATCGGCACATGAGTTTTCTCGAACATGGAAATGCCGCGCCGCACATCAATCAGGGCCACAGCCTGGGGTGTAGAGACCACGACCGCGCCGCTGACCGCCACTTTTTGCGCCAG
The DNA here is from genome assembly GCA_044346445.1 of Caulobacteraceae bacterium. Lineage (GTDB taxonomy): Bacteria > Pseudomonadota > Alphaproteobacteria > Caulobacterales > Caulobacteraceae > CAISGS01. The sequence goes on along the minus strand of JBIIZD010000097.1, from coordinate 6,920 downwards.
GGTGAGCTGAATATCGCCGGTGCCGGGCGGCATATCGATCACCAGCACATCCAAGGGGGCCTCCGCTGAACCCCAGGCGACATCATTAAGCATCTGGTTCAGGGCCGAAGAAGCCATTGGCCCTCGCCAGATCATGGGCGCTGCCTCATCGACCAGAAGGCCAATCGACATGGCCTTGATGCCAAAGGCCTGCAAGGGCACCAGCTTGCCGCCTTCCGAGGCTGGCTCATCGGTCAGGCCCAGCATCCGCGGGATGGAAGGGCCATAGACATCGGCATCGAGCAGGCCGACATTTAGCCCCAACTGGCCAAGCGCGCAGGCCAGATTTACCGCCACAGTCGATTTGCCAACCCCGCCCTTGCCGCTGGCAACCGCCAGAATGTGCCGCACATGGGCAGGCTTAAGCGCCGTGACCGGGCGTTTTGGCGCGCCTTGGGCCACAGCCTCAGGCGACAATTGCGCGCCTTTTCGCACGCGAATGGTTCCAGGCGCCTGGGCTGGCTCTGCTGCTGCGGTCAAAACCACCTGGGCCCGCTCTATACCCGGCAGGGCGGCAAGGGCCGATTCTGCCTGTTGGCGCACCGCGCCATAAAGCCCGACATCGGCGGCCTCCACCTCTAGCATAAAGCCAGCGCGGCCTCGGCTGGCGACCAGACCTTGCACCAAACCGGCATCCACCAGCCCCTGACCGGTCCTTGGATCGATCAATTGGTTCAATATTGCCAAAATATTGGCACGATCTGGATCAGACATGAGTTTTGCGACTTGCACTGAGCGGTTGGGACACTCATATCCCAAACGACGCGTGCTAAGACAAGGCTTGCGTATAGTTTGGCCCCGTTCCGCCTGTTTGCGGATTATTGAGAGACCCTGCGCCTCCATGCCCTGGAACGACAATTCGAATAATGGATCAAACCCCGGCCCCTGGGGTGCTCCACCGCCATCGGGCGGGCCAAGGCCCGGCCCTCAGGGCGGCCCCGGTGGCCCGCGCCGCCCCGCCCCGCCTCCGCCAGGCGGCGGCGATCTTGAAGGTCTGGCACGCCAGATCTCAGAGACCCTTGGACGCTGGTTTGGCGGGGGCAAGATGAACTCATCGGCAGGGGCAGCCATCGCGGCTGTGGCCTTTGCCGCCTGGGCCTTGTCGGGCGTCTATATTGTTCAGCCCAACGAGCAGGCTGTGGTCACCACTTTTGGTGCTTATTCACGCTCTGACAGTCCGGGCCTGCGCTATCACCTGCCCTTCCCGATTGAGCGGGTGGAAAAGGTCAAGGTCACGGACCTGAACCGCATCGATATTGGCGGCACAACCACCGCAGCCGTTCCACAAGAAAGCCTGATGCTGACCGGCGATGAAAACATTGTCGATCTGGCCTTCAGCGTCCAGTGGCGCATTTCCAATGCCTCGGACTTTCTGTTCAACGTCAAGGACCCGGAAGACGCCGTCAAGGCCGTGGCGGAAAGCGCCATGCGCGAAGTGATTGGCAAGACCAAGCTTCAAGCCGTCCTGACCAATGGCCGCGCCCAGGTTCAGGTCGAGACCGTCGAACTGATGCAGAAAATGCTCGATCGCTATGGCGCGGGTGTCTTTGTTGATGCGGTCCAGATCCGCAATGCCAACCCGCCCAAGGCGGTTATCGATTCTTTCCGTGCCGTCGCCACAGCCGGTCAGGACGCCCAGTCCCTGGTCAATGAGGCCAATACCTATCGCAACCGCGTTACCAATGAGGCCAAGGGTGATGCTTCGCGTATTGTCCAGTCCTCACAGGGCTATCGCGAACAGATCGTGCGGGAAGCCCAGGGTGAAGCCTCGCGGTTCAACCAGATTTATAGCGAATATCGGCGCGCTCCGGCTGTGACCCGCCAAAGGCTCTATCTAGAGACCATGGAACGTGTGCTGGCCAATTCCAACAAGGTCGTCGTCGATAGCAAATCGACCAGTGCGCCCATCATCCTGCCACCGGACGTGTTCAGGGCCAGAACAAGCGCGCCTCGGGCCGCAACGGCTCCAACTGCACCCGCCGCCCAATCTTCCAATGCGCCGCAATTGCCCGTAGCCAATGCAGGAGCTTCGCAATGAATTCGTCCCGATTGATGGTCAATGGCCTGATCTTGTTCATAGCGGTGGTTCTGGCGACCAATACCCTGTTCGTGGTTGACCAACGCCAGCAAGCCATTGTCGTGCGCTTTGGTGAGGCGGTGCGGGTGATCAATGCCGTGCCTGGCCAGAACAATGCCGGCCTTCAGATCAAGGCGCCCTTTCTGGAAAACGTGATCTTGATCGACAAGCGCAACCAGACCCTGGAAGCCGATCAGGAAGAAATCATTGCTTCGGACCAGGAGCGGTTGGTGGTGGATGCCTTTATCCGCTTTCGCGTGACCAATCCCTTGCAATATTATCGCACCTTGCGCGATGAGCGCACCGCTGCTGACCGAATTGAGCGTCTGGTCAATTCCAGCCTGCGTCAGGTCTTGGGCTCGGCTACGTCCAGCGACATTATCTCCGGTCAAAGGGCGGTATTGATGCAAAAGACCCTGGTCGATGTGTCGCGCCGAGCCAAGGCCTCGCGCCTTGGCATTGAGATTATCGACCTGCGCATCAAGCGCGCTGACCTGCCTGCCGCCAACCAAGAAGCTGTGTTCCGGCGGATGCAGACCTCGCGTCAGCAAGAAGCCGCCCAGATTCGCGCTGTCGGTGAACAGGGCAAGCGTGAGATTATCGCCGGCGCTGACAAGGAGGTGGCCATCACCCTCGCCACCGCTACCGAGGAGGCCGAGCGCACCCGCGGTGAAGGCGATGCCAAGCGAGTGGCCATATTTGCCAATAGTTTTGGCCGCGACCCGAGTTTTGCCGCCTTTTATCGCTCTATGAAGGCGTATGAAACAGCCCTTGGTCAGGGTGACACCACCATGGTCCTATCGCCCGACAGTGCCTTTTTCCGCTATTTCGAAAAGGGCCCCAGCGCAAGATAGACCTTGGACCTGATGCCCGGCGGGTATGCGCCTTTAGCCCGGCTCATACCCGTCATCACCACGATCCACCAAAAGGTCAAAGGCGGCAAAATCGAGGGCGTCTTCAGGCTCTGCCAGGCAGTTTTCATTGATGGTCTGGCCGCGAATACTGACCCCGGCCTTGTGCACGCTGTCTGGATCGCCGGTGATCAAGGGGTGCCAGTCGGGCAGGCCCTTACCCTCGCTCAGACGCCTATAGGCACAGCTCTTGGGCATCCAGGGGAGGTCCTCGATATTGTCGGGCGACAAGCGGACGCAATCGGATACGGTCTTGTGCCGGTCGGCATAGTCGCTACATCGGCAGGTATTGGCATCGAACAACTGACACGCCACCCGCGTCGGGGTGACATCGCCTGTGTCTTCCTCCTCAAACCGGATCAGGCAACATAGGCCGCAGCCGTCACACAGACTCTCCCATTCACGGGAATTCATCTGGCGCAGCGATTTTGTTTCCCAAAAAGGTTTGTGCTTCATGACCAAGGCGTCCTAAACGCAACCGACCAAAACACCAAGCAAAGCCTTGAGATCCCCTCAAGTCTGTCAAACTCAGGATTTATTGCTCTGAACGCCCGCGCCCCCATTGTTGCACTGAAAGACGTCAATCTGGCCGATGGATCGGTCATGCTGTTTGACGGGGTCGATATTGCCCTGGACAGCCGCGTGCGGGCCTGCCTGGTCGGTCGCAATGGCGCGGGCAAGTCAACCTTGCTGAAAATGCTGGCTGGAGAAATCTTGCCCGATGCTGGCAATCGTGTGGTGACGCCTGCCACTCGCATGGTGATCGTGCCGCAAGAGCCCCAGATCACCGGGGCCAGTCTGCGCGATTATTGCACCCAAGGCGGGGCGATGGATTACGAGGCCGATGCGGCGCTGGAAACCTTTGGCCTGGACCCCGAACGCGGCACAACCGGCTTGTCGGGCGGTGAGATTCGCCGGGTCGCCCTAGCGCGGGCCTTTGCTGAACAGCCAGATGTGCTGTTGCTGGACGAGCCAACCAACCATCTGGACATATTCGCCATCCAAACCCTGGAGGCCGAGTTGGCGGCCTGCCGCTGCGCCGCCTTGATTGTCAGCCACGACCGGGCGTTTCTGGAGCGGGTCACACAGCGCTGTTTTTGGCTGGAAAACCGCAAGGTCCGGCGCCTGGACAAGGGCTTTAGCGCCTTTGACGACTGGAGCGAAAAGGTCGCAGAGCAGGAGGCTGACGAGGCCCGGCGGTTGGACAAGCAGATCCAGAAGGAAAATCACTGGATGCTGCGCGGCGTTACCGCCCGCCGCGCCCGTAATGAGGGACGCCGTCGCAAACTGGTCGCCCTGCGTGAGCTTCGCCGCGAAAACATGCGCGACCAGCGCGGCCCCATGATTATGGGCGTCGATGCGGGCAGCCAGTCCGGCCAACGCGTGATCGAGGCCAAGGGCGTGACCAAGCGCTGGGGCGAGCGGGTGATTTTCGAAAACTTCTCGACCCGTATCCTGCGCGGAGATCGGATTGCCGTTGCCGGTCCCAATGGCGCGGGCAAGACCACACTGGTCAAATTGCTCTTGGGCCAGATCGCCAGCGATGCAGGCTCGGTCAAGCTGGGCTCCAATCTGGAAATCCTCTATGTCGATCAAGCGCGCGCAGGCCTAAGACCGAACGATACGCTTTGGGACGTGCTGGCACCCGATGGCGGCGATCAGATCATGGTGCGCGGCAATCCGCGTCACATTGCCGCCTATGCCAAGGACTTTTTGTTCCGCGACAGCCAGTTGCGCCAACCCGTGACCAGCCTGTCTGGCGGTGAACGCAATCGCCTCTTGCTGGCCAAGGCCCTGGCCTCGGCAGCCAATTTAATGGTGCTGGATGAGCCGACCAATGATCTGGACATGGACACACTGGACCTGCTCGAAGACCTGTTGAGTGATTATGAAGGCACCCTGATCCTGGTCAGCCATGATCGCGATTTTATCGACCGTCTGGCGACCTCAACCATTGCCCTTAACGGCCATGGCAAGATTGTCGAGACCCCAGGCGGCTGGACCGATCTTTTGGCGCAAAATCCGGGCTTCTTTGACAAGGTCGAGATCAAGATTCCGGTCAAGTCGGCGCCGGCTCCGACCATGGCACCGGTCCTCGCCAAAAAGCCGGTCAAGCTGACCTATAAGGACCAGCGCCGTCTGGAAGAGCTTGAAGGCCTGATCGCCAAACTGCCCGGCGACATCATCGCCCTGGAGCAGCAGCTTGAAGACCCAGGCCTCTTTACCCGCGATGCCAAGGCCTTTGCCAAGATAACGGCCAATGCCGAGCATCTGCGCAAGACCCTTGCCGCATCAGAGGAAGAATGGCTGGCCTTGGAGGAAAAGCGTGAGGCCCTTACCTAGGCCCCAATCGCGGCCCCAATCACGATCCTAGACCTGGCTAGTTGCCCGCATTGATCTGTTCGCGGGCAATAGCCAAAAGCTCTTCCATCTTGCGACGGATTTCAGACTCCGTTGCCGACAGGCCAGCGCCGCTCAGATCGGTAAAGACCTTGCGAAGGACATCATCATCGCCGGGCTGTTCAAAATCTGCCTTAACAATGACCTTGGCATAATCGTCAGCGTTTTCCAGGCCCATCAGACCAGCGGCCCAAAGCCCAAGCAGCTTATTGCGGCGTGCAATCGCCTTGAACTCAAGTTCACTCTCCCGCACGAACTTATTTTCAAAACCCTTTTCGCGGCCATCGAACGTCGTCATGGAAACCTCTAATCGCAAAATCGCCAGCAAATATTAGCCTGCGTAACTCTTAACTGCAATCGCCAAACCACCTCTTGACGTTTATGGGGTTGGATGGTTTGCGCCGGGGGCGACAATCCGCTAGGGTCAGGGTCTGCCTATTTAGGGTGTGGGGCCGAGTCGACAACGTGCGCGACACCTTGGGACACGCGCCTTGGCCGGGCCTGTGAACCGCCAATCTCCTTCGGGAAAGCCGACCAATTATGACCCGCCGCAAGAAGATTTACGAAGGCAAGGCCAAGATCCTATACGAGGGACCGGAGCCTGGCACCTTGATCCAGTATTTCAAGGACGACACAACCGCATTCAATTCCGAGAAAAAGGCCATTCTCGAAGGCAAGGGCGTGATCAATAATCGCATTAGCGAATATATCATGATCAAGCTCAACAGTGTCGGTATCCAAAACCATTTCATCAAGCGCTTGAACCTGCGTGAGCAGCTTATCCGCGAGGTCGAGATCATCCCGCTTGAAGTGGTGTGCCGCAATATTGCTGCAGGGTCCTTATCTAGCCGGTTTGGTCTGCCCGAAGGCCAGGCCCTGCCGCGTTCGATCCTTGAATTCTACTACAAGGACGACAAGCTGAATGATCCCATCGTCACCGAAGAGCATATCACCGCCTTCAACTGGGCAACGACCCAGGAGATTGATGACATGATGGCCATGACCTTGCGGGTCAATGACTTCCTCAGCGGCCTGTTCGGCGCGGTTGGCATCACCCTGGTCGATTTCAAGATCGAATATGGCCGGGTTTTCGAGAATGATTTTCCGCGCATCATCCTAGCTGACGAGATAAGCCCTGATAGCTGCCGCCTGTGGGACTCCGTCACCAATGAAAAACTCGACAAGGACCGGTTCCGCCGCGACCTTGGCGGGGTGATTGAGGGCTATACAGAGGTTGCCCGCAGGCTGGGTATCATGCAGGAGATGCCCACCGTGATTCAAGGAGGCAAGATCACATGAAGGCCAAGGTCCACGTCTTTTTGAAACCCGGCGTGCTTGATGTTCAAGGCAAGGCGATTGAGGGGGCTGTGCACGCCCTCGGCTTTGGCGGCGTCACGGGCGTGCGCGTTGGCCGTATGATCGAGTTTGATATAGCCGGTGAGGATCGCGCCAAGGCTGAGGCCGAGCTCAAGGCCCTGTGCGAGCGCTTGCTC
>JBIIZD010000096.1:0-9778 GCA_044346445.1 Caulobacteraceae bacterium | reverse complement strand
TAGGCCGCGCCCTCATCGCTTAGGGGATCATAACCGGCTGTCGAGACAAAGGCCGAGGCAAGGCCGGACAGGTCGGTCACATCCAGGACGGACACCCGAGGATGGGCGACCTGACCGGTATCGCCAAACAAAGCATCGCGGAAATAGATCATGCCCGCCTTGGTCAGGAAATGGCCCTCGGCCAGACGGTCCATGGATTCGGTGGTGACGGTAAAGGTCGTGACCGGATACATCAAAACCTGCATGGCCAGGCTGTGCTGGCCATGATCGCGCAGGCTGATAGCCACCGACGCGGCCAGATTGCCGCCCGCAGAATCGCCGCAGGTGGCCATGCGCGCTGGATCAAAGCCGATCTCGGCTGCATGCTCAAACGCCCATTGCGTGGCCGACAGGCAATCATCGTGCGAGGCTGGAAAGGGGTTTTCCGGGGCCAGGCGGTAATCGACCGCCAAGACCCGGTAGCCGGTCAGGTCGGCCAAGCGGCGGCAGACGTCGTCATGGGTGTCCAGATCACCAATCACCCAGCCGCCGCCATGAAAAAACACAATCCCCGGCGTCACCGCCGCCGCGCCCTCTGGCGTATAGAGCCGCACCGGGATGGCTCCGGCCAGGCCTGGCACGGTGAAGTCGCGGCTATCGACCGGGCCTATGGGCGGTTCTTCGCCAAACTTAATCGTGCGATAAAGCTCGCGGGCCATTTCTGGCGGCAAGGTATCCAGACTGGGCGCACCAGCCGCTGCGGCGGCATCGAGCATGGCTTTAAAATAGGGATCGAGCATGGCGGTATCCTTTCAGACAATGAGGCTTTGGCGTTTAGAGACTAATCACACCGGGTGAGACATTGGGGGTAAACAGGCTGGCGACCAGATCGGCGCGGCGTTCCAGGGTGGCGCGCTGATTGACATAGCCCTTGTCGGTAATCTCGCCGCTATCGATCGAGGGCGGCTCGGTCAGTATGATCAAGCGACCTATGCGGCGCGATGAGCCGCCGGCGCTGGCGTTAAAGGCACCGATCTTGTCCTGCAAGATCGCGGCTAGTTTTTCGAGCGGCGAACCTGGACCGGGCTCTGCCGCCAGGGTCTGCAAGCCGGCCATGGACGGCCAGACCATGGCCCCGATAAACGGCTTGTCTTGGCCTGTAATCACCGCGTCATGCACATAGGGGCTACAGGCGGCAACCAGATCGGGCCTAAGCGTGCCAACCGAAACCCAGGTGCCGCTATCGAGCTTGAAGTCTTCTGTAACGCGGCCGTCAAACACCAGACCCTTGGCAGGATCGGCATCATCGACAAATCTGGCCGCATCGCCCAGCTTGTAAAAGCCCTCCTCGTCAAAGGCTTGGGCGCTCTTGACCGGGTCATTATGATAGCCGCTGGTCACGGTCGGGCCCTTGACCCGCACCTCCATCTTGGTGCCATTCGGAACCAGTTTCAGCGTTATGCCCGGCAGGGGCAGGCCGACCAGACCGACCCGCTCGGTCTGCCAGTGCACCACCGTAATGCCTTGGGTTTCGGTGGCGCCATACATGGTGGTCAGGGCGATCCTGTGGCCCGTCTCGGCAATGGCTAGGGCCTGCATGCGGTCATAGACATCATTGGACAAGGTCGCGCCGCCATAGCCCATATAGCGCAGGTTCTTGAAGAAGGACTTACGCAAGACCGGATCGCTTTCCATCGCATCGGCCAGCATGGAAAAGGCAATCGGTGCCGAGCCGAACACAAACGGTGAGACGTCGTACAGGTTCTTGATCGTGGTCTCAAACAGGCCCGCAATCGGCTTGCCCTCGTCCAGATGCAGGGTGCCGCCCGCCCACATTGTCGCGTTAAAGCCGATATTGCCCGCCGAAATATGGCTCCAAGGCATCCATTCCAAGCTTTGCGGGATTTCGTCCGGGTCTTGTGGCTCGCTACGCAGCCCGTCCTGCCCGGCGATCAGGGCGCACATCATGGCATGGGTCTGGGGCACCCCCTTGGGCATGCCGGTCGAGCCGGAGGTAAACAAGTATTTGGCTACCCGCTCAGGGGTCAGGGCATCAAGCGCCGCGCTCAGACCCGCACCGGGCAAGGTTACCTTGATATCGGCCAGATGGACCGCGCCATCGCCTGTGCCATCACCCGTGACCACGACCAGATCAGGATCAAGGCCCTTGAGCGTGGCAATCGCACCGGCAAACAGATCGCCGGACTGGGCAAACACCACCTTGGGTGAAACCGTGGCATGGGCGTGTTTGAGCTTGCCATGGTCCGACGAGATCAGGCTATAGGCCGGACTGATCGGGGCCACGGGCACACCCGCCGTATAGCCACCCAGCATGACCAGGGCATGATCGACCGAATTGCTCGACAAGATTAGAACGCTATCGCCTGCCCCCAGACCCTGATCGAGCAGCCACTGGCCAATGCCATCGGCGGCGCGCTTGGCCTGGCCATAACTGACCCCGGCCCAAGGCCCGTGGCCGGGCGCACGTTGCAGTATATAGGGTCGATCTGGATGGGCCTTGGCCTTGTCGGCCAGCAAATGGGCAATCGTAAAGGGCTTATTGCCCGGCGCATGGGCCGAGGCGATCAGGACCGAGCCATCCGCCCGCCGCTCGACCTCGACCAAGGGCCCCTTCATGGGCAGGGGCTTGAACGGCGGCAAGGCCTGAGCCCCCCGCCCCGCGCCATCGGCTGGGGTCATTCTGCGTATCCTCCAGATAGGTTATCATTGTTTTCTTAGAGACTACGCCTTGCACGCGCCGCGTCAAATGGCTTGAAGCGGCGGCATGAACTTCGTCAGGGCTGGGGCAATTTCACCAAGGCCGGAATAACCTCTCGGAACTGGAAAAAGCCCTTGTTGGCGTGGGGCCAGGCGGTGGTGTCCCAGGCGCGGGTCAGTTCGGCAATCTGGACGCCCAAGGGCTCTAGCTTGCGCCGGGTGGCGGCTAGACGTTCGGCCGCCGGGCCTTGGGGGGCGTGGGCGGTGACGATCTGCTCAAGGCCATTATCCTTGGCCCAGGCCTGAAGACGGCTAACCCAGTCGCCATCTTCCAGCCTCTGGGCCGGCTGGCCAAACAGGGCGCTTGCCCGGCTCAGGCCATCGCTGAGGGCCGCATGGCTAAAACTGCGCGCAAGCTCGCCAGCATCAATCGGTGAGCGCAGATCAACCGACGAAAGCCCAGCGACGGCGGCAACTTCACCGGGGCTCCAGGCCCAGGTCTCGGGGCCTAGGTCCTCATCGGTCAGCAAGACCCCGGTGCGCAGGCCTGGGTCATAGGCCGGGGGCGCGGCCAGCGGCTCGATCTCGCCAATATCGTCCCAGTTCAGGGGCCTAGCATTATCGTCGATAAATTTGCGCCTTGGGTTAAATCGGCCGCTGGTAAAGGCGGTGATATTCTCCACCGTGGCCAGATAGTGCTTGCCTTGGGTATGCAGGCCCGCAACCCAGCGCCAGGACAGGGTATTGGAGGCCGCATCGCCATCGACCAGGTGCCGCAGGAAAAAGTCGGCCCCCAGCTCCCAGGGCAGACGCAGCGAAAAGATCCAGATCGAGGCAAACCACATCCGGGCATGATTGTGCAAATAGCCGGTCTGGCGCAGCTCATGGGTCCAGGCATCAAAACAGTCTATGCCGGTCTGACCATCCACCGCCTCGTCAAATGCCGCTAAAAGGCTTGGTGACTTTTCCATGGCCCGCACCCGCCGGGTCACGGCCAGCCTATAGTCGCGCCAGACCTGGGGCCTTTGTTCCAGCCAGCCCTTCCAATAGGTGCGCCAGGCCACCTCATGCAAAAACGCCCGCGCCTCGCTTTCCAGATGCTGATCCAGCACGGCACGGCAGACCTCGGCCTCAGTGATCAGCCGGTGGCGGATATAGGGCGACAGGCCCGATATGTTCTGACGCTTGTCCGGGCCCCAGTCATAATTGCGCTCAAACGCATAGGCCTTGCCCGCGCGCGGCACAAAGTCCGCTAGCCTCGCCAGACCGGCAGCCCGGCTGGGGAGAAAATCAAAGGACAGGGCCTCTAGCGGCGGTGCAGGATGAGCATGATCAGACATGCGCCGCTTCTATTCTATTGGGCCGGACTTGACGAGACCTAGCCTAGCCCACAGGTCTTGACCGACAGGTCCCACAGCTTGTCGGCGGCGTCGGTGTCCAGTGCCCAAGGCTCGACCCCGACAAAGCGGTTGTCCTTGCTGGCGGGAATGGCCTGAGCGCAGTTTTCCAGATAGAGCCCACCAATCCCGGTCAGTTCAGGCCCCACCGCTGCCCAGACCGAGGTTGAGGCGCCTTGTTCGGTGGTCTTAAAGCCATCGGCGACCTTGCCCGCCTCGTCCATCCAGCCCATGGCGATCATTTCTTCGCGCGGCAGGTGGCGTTGCAGCGGGGTCATAATGCCGCCGGGCATGACGGCATTGGCGATCACGCCCCGATCCTTAAACCGCTCATGAAAGCCAACCGCAAACAGGCTATTGGCGGTCTTGGCCTGACCATAGGCCTGCCATTTCTGATAGGGCCGGGTGCGATAATGCGGGTCGTCGAAATCGACCGCCGACATGCGATGGGCGATTGAGGATAGGGAAACAAGGCGGCTCTCGCTGCCCGAGGCCTCGGCGCCCTTAACCAGGCCGTCAGCCAATTGCAGCGACAACAGGTAATGGCCAAAATGATTGGTACCGATCTGCATTTCCAGATCATCGACCGTATAGGCCTGGGGACAGGCCATGACCCCGGCATTATTGATCAGAATATTCAGCGGCCTTGTGCCCCAGCGCTGGCCAAAGGCGCAGATGCTGGCAAAATCGGACAGGTCGACAAGCTCGACTCGGGGCTTGGGCCCCTTGACCGTCTTGGCAATATCGGCGGCAACCTCTGCCCCAGCGGCTGCATTGCGCACGGCCAGCACCACCTCCGCCCCCGCCTCTGCCAAGGCCCTCGCCGTCTCGACGCCAATGCCGGAGGCAGAGCCCGTCACAATCGCGACCTTGCCGCTCAAATCCTGCCCGGCAACAATCTCGCGCGCAGGGGTGAAGGCTCCAAACGGCGAGGTGATACGGTCGGCCATGACAAAAGTCTCGTTCGGTTAGCGGGTTAAGAGAATGGATTAGGTCCAGAGCCCGCAAACATCAAGACGCCATCACAGCGGGCCATTAAAAATTAACTATGGGCGTACATAAGTTCTTAACCTTGTTGCCGCAGGTCTGGTGAGTCTAGCTGGGAGCGACTTATGACCTTTGGCCCTGAAACCCTGATACTGGGCGATTGTATCGCGCAAATGGCCAAGATCCCGGACAAGTCCGTGGATCTGATCTTTGCCGATCCGCCCTATAATCTGCAATTGGGCGGCGATCTGCACAGGCCCGATAATTCCAAGGTCGATGCCGTAGACGATGCCTGGGACCAGTTCGCCAGCTTCGAGGTCTATGATCAATTCACCATCCAGTGGATGACACAGGCCCAGCGCATCTTGAAAGATGACGGCGCGCTTTGGGTGATCGGCAGCTATCACAATATTTTCCGCGTCGGCACGGTCCTGCAAAATCTGGGCTTCTGGATCTTGAATGATGTGATCTGGCGCAAGACCAATCCCATGCCCAATTTCAAAGGCACCCGCTTTACCAATGCGCATGAAACCCTGATCTGGGCCTCCAAGAGCCGCGGGGCCAAGCGCTATACGTTTAATTACGACGCCATGAAGATGGCCAATGACGAGCTGCAAATGCGCTCGGACTGGTCCTTGCCCCTGTGCACGGGTGAGGAGCGGGTCAAGGACGCTCAAGGCCTGAAGGGCCACCCAACCCAAAAGCCCGAAGCCCTGCTGCACCGGGTGCTCTTATCGTCAACCAAGCCCGGCGATCTGGTGCTGGACCCCTTTTTTGGCGTTGGCACCACCGGGGCTGCGGCCAAGCGTTTGGGCCGCCGGTTTATCGGCATTGAGCGCGAAGAGGTCTATCTGGACCTGGCGCGTGAGCGGATTGCCAAGGTGATCCCCGCCACGGCGGCGGATCTGGACACAATGGGCTCCAAACGGGCCGAGCCGCGCGTACCGTTTGGCCAGATTGTCGAGGCAGGCCTTTTGCGCGTTGGCGACAAGCTGTTTTGCCCCAAGGGTGAATTATCAGCCCGGGTGCGCGCCGATGGCAGTCTGGCGATTGGCGATCTGTCCGGCTCGATCCACAAGCTGGGCGCGCTGGTCCAGTCGGCCCCCGCCTGTAATGGCTGGACCTATTGGCACTTCAAGACCGACCGCGGCCTTGCCCCCATTGATGTGCTGCGAGCCAAGGTGCGCGCCGAGATGAACTAGGCTAAGCGCCCTTCCACCGGTCTGGTGGAAGGGTTTATCGGCCTAGAGCCCCAGCTTTGTTTTCAAAATCTCATTGACGGCGGCGGGATTGGCCTTGCCGCCCGTGTCGCGCATGACCTGACCGACAAACCAGCCAATCGCCTGGGGCTTGTCCTTGGCGGCCTCGACCTTGTCGGGATTAGCGGCCATGATCTTGTCAATCGAGGCCTCGATCGCGCCGGTATCCGTGATCTGGACCAGTCCGAACTTTTCAACCACTTGCGCGGGCGTGCCTTGGCCGGCCCACATATGATCAAACACCTCCTTGGCGATCTTGGACGAGATCACCCCGTCCTCGATCAGCTTGACCAGGCCAGCAATATCTTGCGGCGGAATCGGGCTGGTCTCGATATCGCCGCCGTTTTCGGCTAGGCGGCCCAAGAGATTGTTCACCGTCCAGTTGGCGACCAGCTTGGCATCGCGCCCATCGGCCGCAATCTCGAAAAACGCCGCCCGCGCCTGGTCGGCAACCAGCACGCCCGCATCATAATGCGACAGGCCATACTGGCTCTGGAACCGCTTGCGCTTGGGGTCGGGCAGTTCGGGCAGGCTGTCCTGGATCGCCTTGACCCAAGCCGGGTCAAGTTCCAGAGGCAAGAGGTCTGGATCGGGGAAATAGCGATAATCGTGGGCTTCTTCCTTGGACCGCATGGAGCGGGTTTCCAGCTTGCCCGGATCAAACAGCCGGGTTTCTTGATGGATCGAACCGCCGTCCTCGATGATCTCAATCTGGCGGCGGGCCTCATATTCGATGGCTTGCTGAATATAGCGATAGGAATTGACGTTCTTGATCTCGCAGCGCGTGCCAAGCTCTGCGCCCGGACGACGCACAGACACATTCACATCGGCGCGCAGATTGCCCTTTTCCATGTCGCCGTCGCAGGCCCCCAGATAGCGCAATATGGTGCGGATCTTTTTGACATAGCTGGCCGCCTCGTCAGAGCTGCGCATATCCGGCTTGGACACGATCTCCATCAGGGCAGTCCCTGCCCGGTTCAGATCGACATAGGTCCAGTTGGGGTCCAGATCATGGATCGACTTGCCCGCATCCTGTTCCAGATGCAGCCGCTCGACGCCGACAATGAAGGTGGTGCCATCGTCACGCTCGACCTCGACCTCACCCTCGCCAACGATGGGGTCCTTGAACTGGCTGATCTGATAGCCCTGCGGCAGGTCGGGATAGAAATTATTCTTGCGGTCAAACCTGGACCACAGATTGATCTTGGCATTGAGGCCAAGACCCGCCCGCACAGCCTGCTCGACACAGTGGCGATTAATCACGGGCAACATGCCGGGCATGGCCGCATCAACCAGCGAGACCTGCTCATTAGGCCCTGCGCCAAAGCCCACCGCCGCGCCGCTGAACAGCTTGGCATGCGAGGCCACCTGGGCATGGATTTCCAGCCCCAGGACAATCTCCCAGGACCCGGTGCGGCCTTCGATCAGTTTAGAGTTCTGCGTCATCTCTACCACCACTTGTCCGCCTTGGCCGTAAAGCCAGCAGCCTTTTCCAAGGCCCCGGCTAGCGAAAACAGCGTTCCCTCATCGAGGGCGCGCCCGATCAGTTGCAGGCCAAGCGGCAGGCCCTGGGCATCTAGACCCGCAGGCAAGGACAGGCCCGGCAGACCGGCCAGATTGGTCGTCACGGTAAAAATATCGTTCAGATACATGGCAATCGGATCATCCGACCGCTCACCCAGACCAAAGGCCGCCGAGGGCGCGGTTGGCGTTAGAAGCGCATCGCAGGTCTGCCAAGCCTGATCAAAATCATCGGCAATTCGCCGACGCACCTTTTGAGCCTTCAAATAATAGGCATCATAATAGCCCGCCGACAGCACATAGGTGCCGATCAAGATGCGGCGCTTGACCTCTTCGCCAAAGCCTTGAGCGCGGCTTTGTTCATAGACATCGGTCAGGGAAGGCCCCCCGGCGCGCAGGCCATAGCGCATACCGTCATAGCGGGCCAGATTGGACGAGGCCTCGGCGGGCGCGACGATGTAATAGGCTGGCAGGGCGTATTTGGTGTGCGGCAGACTGACCTCGACAATCTCGCAGCCGGCGTCTTTCAGCCAGGCAATCCCGTCGGCCCATAGCTTTTCGATCTCGGGCGGCATGCCATCGACGCGGTATTCCTTGGGCACACCAATGCGCAGCCCCTTGACCGAGCGGCCAATAAAGCTGGCAAAATCGGGCACATCGACGGCCAAGCTGGTGGAATCCTTGGCGTCATGCCCGCTCATGGCGCGCAGCATGATGGCGGCGTCCTCGACCGTCTTGGCAATCGGGCCAGCCTGATCCAGCGACGAGGCAAAGGCAACAATGCCCCAGCGCGAACAGCGGCCATAGGTCGGCTTTATCCCGACCGTTCCGGTAAAGGCCGCAGGCTGGCGGATCGAACCGCCCGTATCGGTCGCGGTTGCGGCCAGGCACAGGTCCGCTGCCGTCGCCGCCGCCGAGCCACCTGACGAGCCGCCGGGCGTCAGGGCCGTGGTCTCACCCGACCGGCGCCAAGGATTGATCACCGGACCAAAGGCCGAGGTTTCGTTGGACGAGCCCATGGCAAACTCATCCAGATTAAGCTTGCCCAGCATGACCGCGCCCTGGCCCCAGAGCTTAGAGGTCACGGTCGACTCATAGGTCGGGACAAAATTGCCCAGTATCTTAGAGGCCGCCGTCGAGCGAACGCCTTGGGTGCAGAACAGATCCTTAATCCCCAGCGGCGCGCCTTCCAGATCGCCGCCCTCGCCGCGCGCCAGACGCTCATCCGAGGCCTTGGCCATGGTCAGGGCATGATCGGGGGTTTCGAGCACAAAGGCGTTCAAGCCGCGCGCGGCCTCGATCGCATCAATATGCGCCTTGGTAATCTCGACAGCCGAAAATTCCTTGGCCTTCAGGCCAGCCAAGGCTGCCTTGAGGGTCAGTTTGGTCAGGGCGCTCATCTATTCCACCACCTTGGGCACGACAAAAAAGCCGTCAATGGCTTTGGGGGCATTGGACAGGATGCGCGAGGCGTCGCCGCCCTCGGTCACCACGTCTTCGCGCAGCGGCAACTTGACCGCCACCACCGAGGTCATGGGCTCGACCCCGTCCGTATCGACCTGGCTCAATTGCTCGATCCAGGACATGATCCCATTGAGTTCTTGTGCCAAGGCGTCCAAGCGCTCCTCGGGTTCACGAAGCCTAGCAAGTTTGGCAACCTTTCGAACGGTCGCCGCATCAATGGCCATAAAAAGCCCCTTTAAAGTCTGGTCTGAGTCTAGGTCACGGGTTACCCGCTAGACGCGCGCCTTGACAAGCCTAATGCATCATTTCGATCAGGATTGGTAGGGATTGGGCGTTGAGCCCCCTTCCCCGGCCGCGGAAGATGATCAGTTCTTAAATCCTCCCCCACCGGGGGAGGGGGGCCGCGAAGCGGTGGAGGGGGCTAGCGCGGAACCAGCCCCCTTCCCTTAGCTA
>JBIIZD010000095.1:0-9836 GCA_044346445.1 Caulobacteraceae bacterium | reverse complement strand
ATCGCGGATTGCCGTGATGTCATGCATGGGTGGGCCGGATCTGCAAAAAAGGTGAAGTGCGACCTTCTAAGCTGACCTGCGCCGGACGCCAAGGCCCATCAAGCGCCTTCGGACTTTTCAAACCCCTCGATCTGGCGGGCGGTCCAGTCCGGGGACTTGGTAAAGCGGGCCAAGAGATTATAGATCACCGGCACAACAAACACGGTCAGCAAGGTGGCAAAGATTGCGCCGGAAAAGATCACCACGCCAATCGTCTTGCGACTGCCCGCGCCCGGCCCTGCGGCCAGGATCAGGGGCAAGGCGCCAAAGGCTGCTGAAATCGAGGTCATGATGATTGGCCTTAGCCGCACGACCGAGGCCTCGATCACCGCCTCGCGCACCTTTAGGCCCTGATCGCGAAGTTGATTGGCAAACTCGACGATCAATATGCCATTCTTGGCCGCAACCCCAATCAGAATGATCAGGCCAATCTGGCTGTAGGTATTGATCGAGGACCCGGCCATCAGCAGGCCAAACAGGCCGCCCAGCGCCGCCAAGGGCACGGTCAACATGATCACGGCGGGGTGAATCCAGCTTTCAAACTGGGCGGCCAGCACCAGAAACACCAGCAAGAGCGCCATGGCAAAGGCAAGCCCGACCGCGCCGCTGGCCTCCAGATAATCCTTGGCCTGACCACCCCATTGCACGGTCACGCCTGCGCCCTGATGTTCGGCCGCCTGGGCCTGATAGAAGGCCACGGCCTCAGCGACCGTATAGCCCGGTGCCAGTTCGGCGGTCAGGGTAATGGCGCGTTGGCGATCAACCCTTTGGCGGTCTGGCGTATCGCCGCGTATGCTGGTCTTGACCACCGCCGACAAGGGCACCAGTTCGCCCGAAGATGCCCGCACATAGAGCGTATTGAGGTCCTGCTCGCTGCGGCGCTTGTCCAGATCGGTTTGCAATATGACGTCATATTCCTGGCCATCCTTGACATAGGTGGTGGCCTTGCGCGAGCCGAACATGGTTTCGAGCACACGGCCCACGGCCTGTGCCGAGACGCCAAGCGCGGCGGCCTTATCCCGGTCCAACTCGACCATCAGACGCGGCGAGGTGGGCTCATAATTCAGCCTTGGCCGCGACAGGCCGGGGTTTTTCAAGGCTGCGGCAAAGATTGGCTTGATCCAGACGGCCAGGTCCTCATACGAGCTGCCCGAAGCGATGAAATCGACATTGGTGCCAGAGCCACTGCCGCCGCCGCGCTGGAACGGGCCGCGCACACTGGCCACAATCCGCGCCGCGGTCAGGCCGCTCAGGGCCTTATTGGTATCGGCAGCGATCTGGTCGGCCGTGACCTTGCGCTTGTCCCAATCGTTCAGGATCAAAACGCCCGAGCCGGTATTCATCTGGTTTGAACCAAAGCGCGGCACGCCCAGATTATAGCGCACGACATCGCCAGATTGGCGCAGCTTTTCAAAATAGGACTCGGCCTTGAGCACGGCGGCTGCGGTATAGTCAAACCCGGCGCCCTCAGGGCCGCTAATAGAAACATCGACGCGTCCGCGATCCTCGTTCGGCACCAGTTCCTTGGGCAATAGGCTGAACACACCAACCGATATCAAACCCAAGACCGCAACCAAGCCCAGCGTGCCCATGGCGGACCGGCGCTGCGATAACAGGGCTTCGAGCGAGGCGCGATACGAAACGCGCACGGCCTCCATCGCGCCATCCACCCTTTGCGCCAGCCAGCCAGCCCCTTTAGCAGGCCGCAGCAGTTTCGACGCCAGCATGGGCGACAGGCTCAAGGCCAGAACCGCCGAAAACGCCACGGCTGAGGCAATTGCCACAGCCAATTCAACGAACAAGCGGCCAATATAACCTGGCAAGGTCATGAGCGGGGCAAACACCGCCAACAGAACCACGGTTGTGGCGATCACGGCAAAAAACACCTGTTTGGCACCGCGCTCTGCGGCAATCAGGGGCGGCTCACCCTCATCTATGCGTCTTTGAATATTCTCAACCACGACAATGGCATCATCGACCACCAGACCAATAGCCAGCACCATGGCCAGCAGGGTCAAAAGATTGATCGAAAACCCGAGTGGTGCGAGCACTATGCAGGTCGCAAGAATACAGATTGGGGCGACAATCGAGGGAATGAGGGCCGCGCGCCAGGTGCCCAAAAACAGGAAATTCACCGCTGCGACCAGCACCAGCGACAGGCCCATGGTCACCCAGACCTCGTGAATCGCTCCTGCGGTAAACATGGAATTATCGACCGATACAGCAATCTTTGTCTTGGGCGGCAAGGTTGGCGTTAGCGCTGCCAGTTCCTTCCTGATCGCGGCAGAAATTTCCAGATCATTGGCCTGAGACTGACGACTAATGGCCAAGCCGACCTGAGCTTCGCCATTGGAGCGGAACAGGCGGCGGCGCTCATCAGCGCCCTCCTCTACCCTGGCCACATCGCCAAGCCGTGTCAGTGTGGGCGCATTCATCCCCCCGGCATTGGTGACACCATTTCCCGGATCGGTGGGGCTGCGGCTGGCGGCAGCCACAATGGGCAGGCGAGCAAATTCGGCGGCTGATGAATAGCCACGCTTGACCCGAATGGTGAAGTCCTTGGCCTTGGATTCCAGCGCCCCGGCAGGTAGCTCGATGTTTTGCGACCGCAGCGCGTTCTCAACATCATCCACGGTCAGGCCACGCGCGGCCAAGGCATCGGCATCCAGCCATATCCGCATGGCATAGACCTGAGCCCCGGCCAGGCCAACCTGTGCCACGCCGGGAATGGTCGATAGCCGCTCGACCAGATAGCGGTTGGCATAGTCGGCCAGCTCCAGCCTGGTCAGGCCGGTAGAGATCAGGTTGAGAAAAATGATCGGTTGGGAGTCGGCCTGGGTCTTGGCAATCTGGGGCGGGTCGGCCTGATCGGGCAAGATTGCCGCTACGCGCGACACCGCATCGCGCACATCATTGGCCGCGGCATCCAGATTGCGGTCCAGGGTAAAGGTGATCGATATGCGCGACACCCCATCGCGGCTGGACGAGGTGATCCGGTCAATACCCTGCAAGCCCGCAGCCTGACGCTCAATGACCTGAGTAATACGCTCTTCCACCACCTCGGCCGAGGCCCCGCGATAATTGGTCGAGATTGAGATCACCGGGGGGTCGACATTAGGCAGTTCGCGCACAGGCAGGTTGAAATAGGCGGCCAGGCCAAGCACGCAAAGAATGATCGCCCCAACCGCAGCCAGGACCGGACGGCGAACCGAAAGATCGGACAAGGTCACGGGTTTGGCCTCATGCCGGACCTGGACTTATGCGTCCCCGCCAGCTTGATCGCCTGATCAGGTTGAACCCGGTTAAGACCATCGGCAACAAGCTTGTCGCCTACCGTAAGGCCCGTCAGAATCTCGATCATGCCGTCCTGACGCGCGCCTACCGTGACCGTTTGGCGCTTGGCGACCATTTTTTGACCCTTGGTCGCAATGACAAACACAAAAGGCTGGTCGGCTTCAAATTGGACCGCCGCCTCTGGCACCGCCAAGGCCGAGCGACTGCCAAGATCCAGGGTCACGCGCACCAGCATGCCCGGCTTGATCCTTTGGTCAGGATTGGGCACCTCGGCACGGGCGCGAACGGCGCGGGTGCGTTCATCAACGCGGGTATCGATCTGGGCAATCGTGCCGCTGAAACGCAAGTCAGGATAAGCATCGGTTCGGGCGCTCAAGGCCAGACCCCGGCTCAGGCCCGCGACATAACGGTCGGGGACTTCGAAATCGATCCGCATCACGGCGACATCATCAAGCGACACGATTGGACCGCCCGCGGCGATCAAGGCACCGGGGGCCACATCCGACAAGCCCACCACGCCGGAAAACGGCGCCCGGATCACGCGGTTGAGGCGACGACTCTTGGCCGCACTCAGGACCGCATCAGCCTGGGCGCTATTGGCCTGATACTGCTCGGCTGTGACCTTGGGGGCATAGCCCTTTTCGGCCAGATCGCGCCAACGCTTGGCATCGCGCCTAGCCTGGCCTGCCACCGCCGCAGCCTGTAGAACCGCAGCATCCTGCTCGTCGCCCTTTAGCTCAACCAGCACCTGCCCTTTTATGACGGCCTGGCCATCGCCAAACCGAACCTTGGTGATCAGTTCTGCCGTATTCGAGGTCACGGTCACGGACTGGCGCGCCTTGGCCACGCCCAAGGCCTCGATCTGGTCGGAAAAGCGATGGGCCGCAACCACGGTCTGGGAAACTTCAACAGCCCGGCCAGCGGCAGCACTGCCCCTGGACTTGGCCGCCTTGATCGCCCCGTCGACGACCAATTTGACGCCGCCGAAAACGATCAGCGCCAGCAAGAGGCCAACCGCACTCGTGAGAAAAAAGTGTTTCTTAAACAAGATCGGCCTGCCCCCACATTATGCAGTCGCACTGTCATAGAATGATGGCCGTCATATGACCCGCTAGAGGTCTGGCGTCCAGTGACAGTTCTTCGCTATGTCAAATTGCATCCCGGCTAGAAACGATACCAAACCCCCACAACCGGCCCGGATTCATGCGCCGTCTGTTGCCCAGCCAAGGACTTGCGCCACCCCAGTTGCAGGCTGGCCGGACCAAGTTTGCGCACGATTGATACCTCTGATTTCAGCCATTGCGCATCGGTCCGGTTGGAACCTTGGTTGTATTGCCACAAAAACTGCCATGCAGGGCTGATGTCAACGCCTATCCGGCTCTCCAAGCGCCGCTCTAAAGGTTTGCCCCTATGGCCCAATTGCGCGCCCTGGACCTCAGCAAAGGCCTTGCGTCGCCACAGTGTGAAATTGCGCCCAACAAGGATTCGAAATTCAGGATCGCCAACATCACGGACAGATTCGGCTATCAGTTGGTTTTGATCTGACTTCAGCACAGCCGCGCCACCATAAAGGCTGATGACCAAGGATCGGCCTTGATAAGCCACAAACCGCAGACCCAGATCCGCCGTCGAACGGGTATAGGTGGCGTCCGAACCCTCTTGGCCCTGCAAATATCGGAAATTACCCTGCAAGGTCAGCCGCCTGCTTATGCCGCGCTCGATAAAAACTTCGCCCGCACGATAGGCGTGGGTTGGAATCTCAATATCCTGCCCGTCGATATCATAGGCCTTTTGGGTTTCATTAGACTCGTATTTGGAGATCAGTTGGGTGCGACCCGGCTCCATGGGCCAGGCGCCCGCCATGGCTGGACCAGACAAAAATGCCGCAGCAAGCCCCAGGCCTGCCACGGCAAATTGGCCGACAAGGCAAGCCTTGATCAGTCGTCGTAACCTGGCAATTCCCGGTCGAGGCGACGCAAAAGGCCGGGCCAGGCGAGATTGGAGACCATGCCCATACCGTTGCGCGTCTGATTGCCCACCTCGGCCTGAGCCGCTTCGGGGGCAATTAGGATATTGTCGCGTCCGACGCTGAGGGCCATGACCTGCTGCATACAGGCCCGCTCCAGAAAGAACATATTGATCCATGCTTCGCTCGCTGACGAGCCAACCGTCAAGGTGCCGTGATTGCGCAACAGCATAAGCTTTTTCTCGCCTAGGTCAGCAACTATCCTTTCGCGCTCTTCGAGATTGAGCGCAATGCCCTCATAATCATGGTGCGCCAAGCTACCCATAACGATCAGGGCCTGCTGGCTGATCGGCAATAGGCCTTCCTTCTGGGCGGAAACGGCAACGCCCTGATCGGTATGCAGGTGCATGACATAATGGGCATCCTCCCGAGCGGCATGGATTGCCGAATGGATGGTAAAACCAGCGGGATTGATGAAATAAGGCGTCTCGCCAACAATCTGTCCATCAAGATCGACCTTGACCAGCGACGAGGCGGTGATTTCCTCGAAGAAATAGCCGTAGGGATTGATGAGGAAGTGATGCTCCGGGCCGGGCACGCGCGCGGAAATGTGGGTAAAGATCATATCGTCCCAGCCATGCATCGCTGCCAGGCGATAAAGCGCAGCCAGATCAACGCGGACATTCCATTCCGCCTCACTGACCTTGCCGCGCAGCGAGCCCAGGCCCGCAACTGATCCATCGGCCATATCAAGTCCTCCAAAGTCTCGTTTTTTCTAGGGTCGCCCTACCGGGGCCAAAGGTCAAGACCTTGATCGCACCCTTGGCACGGCCTGGGTCCAACGCTGATAGGCGGCGTCTCGCAACGGCGCATCCAGGACCGGCACGGTTAGCTGCGAGGATGGCCGCGCGGCAACCGCCGCCTCCAGACTAGGATAGACCCCGGCCCCTAGCCCCGCCAATAAGGCTGCGCCCAGCGCGGTCATTTC
This sequence comes from Caulobacteraceae bacterium, assembly GCA_044346445.1. Taxonomy (GTDB): domain Bacteria; phylum Pseudomonadota; class Alphaproteobacteria; order Caulobacterales; family Caulobacteraceae; genus CAISGS01. The sequence continues at coordinate 3,549 of JBIIZD010000095.1, read as the reverse complement.
GTGGAACTCAGAGCGCCGAACCGGAACACCGGTCAGGTCCGCCAGCCTGCGGACAAACCAGTCACTACTGGCCATCCCCCCATCTATGCGCAACTGCGCCCGCTCGCCCAAACAGTCCGGGGCATCGGCCTGCATGGCCTCGATCAGGTCACGGGTCTGGAAGGCGCAGGCATCATAAGTCGCCGCCGCTATCTCAGCCAGGCCCGCATCGCGCGTTAGGCCCAAGATTGCGCCGCGCGCCTCAGAGTCCCACCATGGGGCCCCAAGCCCGGTAAAGGCGGGCACCACCAAGACGCCATGATCGGGCCGCGCAGTCTGGGCCAAGGCCTCAATCGCCGCAGCCCCCCCCGCAATGCCCAGCCCTTCACCAAGCCACTGGAACGCAGCCCCGGCGACAAAAATCGAGCCCTCAAGCGCAAAACTTGCCACGCCGCCAATCCTGACAGCCACTGTGGTCAAGAGCCTTGCCCGCGACACTGGCCGCGCGGCACCGGTATTGAGCAACATAAAACAGCCCGTGCCATAGGTCGCCTTCATCTCGCCTGGATGAATACAGCCCTGGCCTATCAAGGCCCCTTGCTGATCCCCCACCACCGCACAGATCGGCAAGGATCGTCCGAGCAGCTCTGAACGGGTCGTGCCATAATCATCGGCTGTGTCCTTGATCACCGGCAAGACGGCGGCGGGGACATGGAAAAGATCCAGCATTGCCGGGGACCAAGCCTGGCTTTCGAGGTCAAACAAAAGCGTGCGCGAAGCATTGGTTGCATCCGTCGCATGGACGGCCCCGCCGGTCAGGTTCCAGACCAGCCAGGTATCCATGGTGCCGGCCAGTAATTGTCCGCGCTCGGCCCGGTTTCGCGCGCCGGGCACGGCATCGAGAATCCATGCGATCTTGGTTGCGGAGAAATACGGGTCCAGCAGAAGCCCCGTGGCCTGGGCAACCTGAGGCTCAAACCCCGCCTGGCGCAGCGCATCACACATCGGCGCTGTGCGACGATCCTGCCAGACAATCGCTGGATGAATGGGCTTTCCCGTTGCCTTGTCCCAGACCACCACGGTTTCGCGCTGATTGGTAATGCCGATGGCCGCAAAATCGCCCAAGGGTCGGCCGCAGGCTTGGACGGCTTCGGCCAGCACCGCCTCGGCTGCCGCCTGAATCTCTTCAGCATCATGCTCGACCCAGCCGTCTTGGGGATAGGACTGGCGCAAGGCACGCGTGGCCGTGGCTAGGGGCTTGCCTGAGCGATCAAACACAATGGCCCGGGTGCTGGTGGTGCCTTGATCCAAGGCCAGTAACAAGGCATCGCCCATGATTGTCTTTTCCCTAATTATTATCTTACATATTTAATAGCCTGGGCAATCGTTTCCCAGCGGAGACTCGCATAGTGACTTTAGCCCAACAGGCGCAGGCATTAACAGACCTTGCGAACTTGCCAACGCCAAAGGATCGCGAGCGGCTACTGACGGCAATGATCGATCTGTTTGATAATCCACAAGCCATAGACCAGCTTGACCGCGCCTCTGTTCAAACCCTGTTGGAAGATATTTTTCTAAAACTTATCGGCCAGGCCGAGCGCGAAATCAGGGCTCGCCTGTCGGACCGATTATCGACAAAGGTCTGGACACCGCCAGCCATGATCATCGCGCTGGCTATGGATGACATCGAAATCGCCGGGCCGGTTATAGCCAATAGCCCGGTGCTCAATGATACGGCCTTGGTCCGTGTGCTTGTCGAGGCAACCATAGAGCACCAGATCGCAGTCGCCCGTCGGCCCAATCTTGGATATGCGGTGGTGGACACCATGCTGAGCCAGGCCCAACCGGCCGTGCTGACAGCCTTGGCCGCCAATGAGGCTACGGTGCTGAACCGGCGTCATCTTGAAGATCTTGTCGAGGCTTCGCGGCGGATCGCGGCCCTGCGCATCCCCTTGAGCCGTCACCCACAATTAAGCGCAGACCTGGCCGGGCAGCTCTATGCCTGGGTGGGCCAGGCCCTTAAGGACTCGCTTCTGTCGCGATTTGAGCTGGACCCCAAGGCCTTGGACACAGCGCTGGATCAGGTTGTGCATGAAGCCCATGGCCAGTCTCGGAACCGGGGCTATAGCGCCACCATACAAGGTCTGGATGACGATGCGGATCGGCTGGACATGGAAATGCGCTTGGTGAATAAATTGCTCGCCGCTGACCAGCTTCGGCCCAGTTTTCTGTTTCGAACCCTCAGCGAAGGCAAGCTGTCCTTGTTTTGCCGATCACTGGGGGGGCTTTGCGGCCAAAGCTATGCGCGCATTCGCCTGGTGGTCGATAGCAATACGCCTGAGCGCCTGGCCCTGGCCTGCCATGCGATAGGCATGGACCGCGGTGCCTTCCCGACCGTGCTCAATACGGTGCGTAAACTAAGCGGCGGTTTCCCCGGTGGCCCTGACGGCAAAAGCATCAGCGCCCTGTTTAGCGATCAAGGGCAGGACGAGGCTGCCATTATGCTCGATCATGCCCTAACCACCGCACAAAATAGCCAAGCCATTTGACAAGCCAGACCGAGCCAGTCTTGTTATTGGCCTTATGATGAACCCGACACCCATGATCCGCCGGCTTTCCTTTGTCGCCAGTGACCGCCCCGAAGCTATCGAGGCGTGCGCGCGGCTGGCTGAACGCTATGGCGATGTTGGCTTCGAAGACGCGCAAGTGGTCGTCGCGCTGGGTGGGGATGGCTTTATGCTCGAAACCTTGCACCGCACAATTGACCGGCTAAAGCCCATCTATGGCATGAACCGCGGGTCGGTCGGCTTTTTGATGAATGAATACAGCGAAGACGATCTGATCGAACGCATCAATGCGGCCGAGCGCGCCATCATCCATCCCCTGGTCATGGTGGCGATTGATTCAAAGCGGCGTCAGCATCGCGCCTTGGCGATCAACGAGGTCTCCTTGCTGCGTCAGACCCGCCAGACCGCCAAGCTGCGAATCTGTATTGATGGCAAGGTACGGCTGAACGAGTTGGTGTGCGATGGGGCGCTGGTCTGTACCCCCGCCGGATCGACCGCCTATAATCTGTCTGCCTATGGTCCGATCGTGCCCATATCAGCCCAGATCCTGGCCCTGACCGCGATCAGCGCCTTTCGCCCGCGCCGCTGGCGGGGCGCGCTTTTATCGCATACGGCCCGCGTTACCTTTGAGGTGCTAGAGGCCGACAAACGCCCGGTCAGCGCCGTGGCCGATAATTTCGAGGTCCGAGATGTGGTCGAGGTGCATATTGGCGAGGACCGGGAAACTAGCCTTTGCATGTTGTTCGATGCCGGTCACAGCCTGGATGAGCGCGTCTTGACCGAGCAATTTTCCAGCTAGGGCACAGCCAGGCCCCAGTTAGGCCATTGACCTGATCGTGCTAAACGTGTGTTTATTCTGGTTCATGTTTCGATCTGGTTCAAACCACACCATGTCCAATCCGCCGACTGACCCCCAAGACCTGATCGCCAAGGCCGAGGCGGCGCTTGCCGCCTTGTCCGACCAGTTTGGGCCATGGTTGAAGGGCGAATTGGCCAAGCTGGA
>JBIIZD010000094.1:0-9902 GCA_044346445.1 Caulobacteraceae bacterium | reverse complement strand
TCGATAGGCCGCCCGTGGTCTCATTGATCAGACAGTGCAAGAGCTGGATGGTCGGCACAGGCGAGCGATAGGGATTATCGGTATGCGCACCAAGCTCGACCGCCGTATAGGCCAGGTCATTGGCATCGGGCACCGAGCGCACATCAAACAGATTGCCAAAATTGGTATCGCGCACATAACCAAAGGCGGAACCGATCTTGAGCACCGATTCCGGCTCGGTCGGCACGCCGCTAATGATGATAAAGCCATAGGTCAGGAACTGGCGGGTCCAGTCGAACATCTCAGCTTCAGACGGCTTGTCGCTCCACTGGGCACGCGGAAACGCGGTCAGGCTGCCGTCCCAATGCTGCACCGGCGGGCAGTCATGATCACCCGGTGGCAGGGCAATCTCGGTGGCCAAGGTTGCTGTGTCATAGATGGAGGATTGATCGTCGCTAAAGCGGATATGCAAACGCCCTGCCCCAAGGTCTTCCAGCGCGGTAATCGCTAGGTCCAGCGGTAGGTCCGCCGGGTCATGCAGCCTTTGACCGGTATGCAAATCCAACGCGGAGGGATCTTGGCTGCGCTCACGTAGCCAGATCGGATGAATATCCAGCACAGTGCCATCGGCCAGCTCGGCCACCAGCTCGGTTGCAGTCTGTATTCTCAAACGGGGCAGGACTTGATTCATCTTTGGCTCCCAAAGGCCAATAGGGCCTTTAAACGGTCTTTCAATTCTGTGATTTCATGAAACGGATCGGACATGGCCCTAGCCAAACACCCTGAGCGAGGCGAGATCGGACATCTCGTCGCTTGCCACGGTTTGCCGACGCTGATCGGATGGGGATGACCCGTAATTTTCTTTGAACTGCCGCGAAAAATGCGCGCAATCAGCAAAGCCAGCCGCATGGGCAATCTCGGTGACCGAGCGGTTGGTATGACCAATCAGCCAGTGGGCATAGCGCAGGCGCAAGCGCCGATAGGCCGAGGCCGGGCTCATGCCAAGCGTGGTGTGGCAAAGCCGCTCGAACTGGCGCGTGGATAGGCCAAGCTGCCCAGCGACCTGAGCAATCGGCAAGGGCCCGGCCAGGTTCTGTTCCATCAAGAGCAGGGCCCGCTGCACCCTAGGGTCAGACACGCGCTCGGACATGGGTGGATGCGGCTGGGCGTCGGCGCCTGCACGGGGTCTGTCAAACAGCATGACCTGACTGGCCTTCTGCGCCACCGACCAGCCGATATGCCGCTCGATCAGATAATTGGCCAGATCCGCCGTCCCTGCCCCGCCTGCACAGGTGATCCGGTCACCATCAGCGACAAACAGACGATCCGCAACCACGGCCTGATCTGGAAACTCGTCGCGGAAATCTTGATAATGATACCAGCTCACGCAAGCCGTGCGCCCCTTCATCAGGCCAGCGCGGCACAGGATGAAGCTGCCGGTGCACATGCCAATCAGTTTGACGCCAGCGGCGGCAACCCTTTGCAGATAACGCTCGGTTGCCTCATTGATCTGGTTGCCGCCATGCAGAACACCGCCGACGACCACGACATAGTCCAGTTCATGCGGGTCGAGAAAGCTGCTGGTTGGGCTGGTCATGACGCCGCAACTGGCGCGCATGGGATCGGGGCGGCTGGACATGATCGACCACTGCGCCCGCATCGGGCGGCTGCGATCGCCATCGTCGGCGGCAAGCCGCAAATGGTCAATAAACAGGGCAAAGGCGGACAAGGTGAAGTTATTGGCCAAAATAATGCCAACGCGCAGCGGGGTGCGCTGCGATGGCTTGGGTTCGGGCATTTTGCTTGGGTCTTGTGCCATGGGATGAGATGACCGCTGAGTCTGGTGCTTGGCAAATGCCTAATATAGATGCCTAGGCCTCAAACTCGGATGCTAAACCGCCTTTCGCCTCAAGCTGGGACAACCGCTGCTGCGGTCAGGAACTGGCGGACATAGGCCTCGAATGAGCGCCAGACCTCCAGGTGAAATGTGTTTGGCCCGGTGCGCCACAGGACGATCTCGGCCTTGGCCAGAACCGTGCGGGTGCACATGCCGACGGGAAAAGCGTGCACAGCCAGGTCCAGCGGACAGCCCACCGACAGGACGGCTTCGACCTCGGCACCGCTCATGACCAGTCCGATCTGACGGTCGGAGACATCAACCAAGGAATGAGGATGCGCACCCATTGCGCCTTCGAGCCGCTGACCCAGACCCTGACGGCTGCCAGACAGGATCAGCCACTCATCCGGGCCAAGCCAAAGCGCATGAACCTCGCCGCTACTGGCCGCGCGGCACGCAAGGTCCGGCAAGGCCAAGCCTAGCGCGCCCTCAGCCGCTTCAAGCGCGGCTGCCCGCCCGCGCAGGATGTGACGCGCCATGGGCGCAGATTGTGTGACCAGGTCAACCATTCAAGCGCACTCCTTGCGGATCATAAAACACCGGCGAGGTGACCTGTGCGGCAATATCACCGTCCGGCATGGGGATATAGACGGTGTCGCCAATCCGCGCGCGGCCGCATTGGACCATGGCCAGGGCAATCGACCGGCCAAAGACCGCACTGTGGTAGGATGAGGTGACATGCCCCGCCAAGGCCATGGGGGCGGTTTGCGCAGGCGTGACGACAATCTGAGCACCCTCCTCCAGCACCGTATGGGGGTCATTGGTCAAGAGCCCGACCAATTGTTTGCGGTCCGGCGCGGACATAGAGGGCCTGGCCAGTGAGCGCTTGCCAACATAGTCCGGCTTGGCCTTGCCAATAGCCCAGGTCAGACCGACATCATCCGGCGTTGCTGTGCCATCGGTCTCTTGCCCAACAATGATAAAGCCCTTTTCGGCGCGCAGGACGTGCATGGTCTCTGTGCCATAGGGCACAAGGCCATGGGGTTGGCCCGCAGCCCAGATCGCTTCCCAGACCTTGCGGCCATATTGCGCGGGTACATTGATTTCAAAGCCCAGTTCGCCGGAGAAACTGACCCGAAACAGGCGCGTCGGCACCCCGCAAATCTTGCCCTCGACCAGGCTCATATGCGGCAGGGCTTCGGACGAAAGATCAATTCCCTCAACCAGTCCAGACAATATGTCTCGCGCTTTTGGGCCTTGCAAAGCCAGTACGGCAAACTGCTCGGTGGTCGAGGTTAGCCAGACATCCAGATCGGGCCATTCGGTTTGGCGATAGTCTTCCATCATGGCAAGCACGCGGGGCGCGCCGCCTGTCGTTGTGGTCACATGAAAGCGATCATGGGCCATGCGTCCGACCACGCCGTCATCCATAACAAACCCATCTTCGCGGCAGACAATGCCATAACGGCACTTACCAACACCCAGCTTGGTCCAGGCATTGATATAAAAGCGGTTCATGAACTCAGCGGCATCGGGTCCGACCACCTCGATCTTGCCCAGAGTCGAGGCATCGAAAATGCCGCAATGGCTGCGCACCGCCAGGCATTCGCGCTGAACCGCCGCCTCCATATCCTCGCGCCCTTGCGGGAAAAAGCGCGCCCGCTTCCACAAGGACACGTCTTCGAACACAGCCCCCTGCGCAACGGCCCAGTCATGGATGGGCGTAGTGCGCACCGGGTCGAACAGGTCGCCCCTAGCCATCCCCGCTAGAACACCAAAGGTCACGGGGGTATAGGGCATGCGGAAGGTGGTTAAGCCAATCTTTGGGATGGGCCGATCAAGCGCATCGGAGATAACGCCCAAGGCATTGAGGTTCGAGGTCTTGCCCTGATCCGTCGCCATGCCGGTGGTGGTATAGCGTTTGATATGCTCGATGGACTGAAAGCCCTCGCGCACAGCCAGCTTCAAGTCCTTGGTCGTGACATCGTTCTGCCAGTCAATAAACGCCTTGGCCCCATGGCCACGATCATGCGGCAAGGCCCCAACGACGCCCTTGGGATCACCCTCAGTCGCTTGGACAACGAAACTGCGCGTTACGGACAAATGCGCAGCCTCGGCACCGGCGGCAAAGCCATCGGCTAGCGCCTTGGCCAGGCCAAATTGTCCCCGGCAAGCGCCCGCAGAGCGTTCAGCCTCCGCCGACTGGCCCGGCAGATAGGTTTCCAAGGTCTCGTCCCAGACCACCTTGCCCCGCGATTGCGAGAACAGGTGAATACTGGGCGTAAAGCCGCCAGACATCAGCACGCTGTCACAGGCCAGCATTTCGGGCGATCCCACCCTGCCAGCCCCCAGTATTGGCGAAAGCCGGGCATGGGTCACACCCAACCTGCCCTTGGTGCCGGTAATGGCATAGCCGGACTTGATAGGCAGGCCCGCCGCGCGCGCGGCCTCGACCAAGGCCCCTTTTGGACTTGGCCTTGCATCGGCAATGGCTACAATTTTCACGCCCGCCTTGTGCAGGTCCAAGGCCGCGCGATAGGCCTCGTCATGACCCGTGGCCACCACCACCCGCTTGCCGGGCAGGACGCCATAGCGGTTCAGATAGGTGCGGGCGGAATCGGCCAGGATAATGCCGGGTCGGTCATTGTCTGGGAACACTAGGGGCCGTTCAATCGCGCCCGTGGCCAGAACCACCTCGCGGGCGCGGATTTGCCAGAGCCGCTCGCGCGGCGCGCCCTTGGCGGGACTAGCCTGATGCTCGCTCAAACGCTCGGCAACGCCGATCATATTATGGGCAAAATAGCCAAACGCATTGGCCCTGGTCAGTAGGGTGACCTTGGGATTGGCTGCCAGCTTGGCCACAGCCGCGTCACGCCAAGCCCGGCCCGACTGACCATCAATCAGGGCATCGGTTGCCGATAGTAGCGAGCCGCCCAGTTCGCACTGCTCATCGACTAATACAACCCGCCCGCCGCCCTCAGCCGCCGCAAGCGCAGCCGCTAGACCTGCAGGACCGCCGCCGATAACCAGAACTTCACAATGGGCAAACCGGTTCAGATAGGTATCGGGGTCAGCCTCGGTTGGAGCATGGCCAAGCCCGGCAGCGGCGCGGATATTGGGCTCATACAGCTTATCCCAAGCGCTCTTGGGCCACATAAAGGTCTTGTAGTAAAATCCCGCCGGAATGAAGGGCGACAATAGGCTCAAGGCCGCGCCAACATCGAAATTCAGGCTTGGCCAACGATTTTGGCTCTCCGCAATCAGGCCATCATAAAGCTCAACCTGGGTGGCGCGCAGATTGGGAGCGGCGCGCGCCTTGTCGCGGCGCACAGCCACCAGGGCATTGGGCTCTTCAGAGCCTGCGCCCAACACACCGCGCGCGCGGTGATATTTGAACGAGCGGCCCATGACCCGAACCCCATTGGCCAGCAGGGCCGAGGCGAGTGTGTCGCCCTCTAGGCCGTTATAGGTCTTGCCATCAAAGCTAAACCTGATCGTCTTGGCGCGGTTGACGCTGCCGCCCGCTGGGGTTCGCAAGGACGTGCTCATTGGCTAGCGCCCTTCAGATCGGGACGCGGCTGGCCCGCCGCATAGGTGGTGACAAACTGATCGGTGGTGGTATCGCGCAGGGCATTGAAGAACCGGGCGCAGCCATGCAGATGCCGCCAGCGCTCGGCATGCAGGCCCTTTGGGTTGGCCCGCATATAAAGGTATTCGGTCCAGTCCTCGGCAGTCATGGCCGCTGGATTTTCAGGGCGCGCAATATGGGCCTCACCGCCATGGGTGAATTCCAGTTCCGGCCTTGGACCGCAATGAGGACAGGTAATCAGGAGCATATCGGCCTCAGTGGGCTACAGCAGCAGCGGCGGCTTCGTCGATCAGATGACCGTCTCGGAAGCGTTCGATCGTAAAGGGCGCATTGATCGGATGGGGCTCATCCTTGGCAATGGTCCAGGCCAGCGTATGCGCAGCGCCTGGCGTCGCCTTGAACCCGCCCGTACCCCAGCCGCAATTGACGTAAAGGCCCGGCACCGGCGTCTTGGCGACAATCGGCGAGCGGTCCGGAGTCACATCGACAATCCCGCCCCAGTTTCGCAACATGCGCATGCGCCGAAACGCTGGGAACAGCTCGCAAATCGCTTCGAGCGTATGCTGCGAAATATGCAGGCCGCCGCGCTGGGTATAGGAGGTATAAATGTCCGTGCCCGCCCCGATTACCAATTCGCCCTTATCGGACTGGCTGATATAGGCATGGATGGTATTGCTCATGACCACGCACGGAAACACCGGCTTGATGGGTTCTGACACCAGGGCCTGAAGCGGATAGCTTTCTAACGGCAGCCGGACCCCGGCCATGCCCAGCACGACACTGGTATGACCTGCGGCAGAGACGCCGATCTTGGGTGTCTTGATCAGGCCACGCGTGGTCTGGACCGCCTCAACCGCACCTGCCGCATTACGCATAATGCCGGTCACTTCGCAGTTCTCGATGATATCAACGCCCAGATCATCAGCCGCACGGGCATAGCCCCAGGCCACCGCGTCATGCCGGGCCGTGCCGCCGCGCCTTTGCAAGGCAGCCCCCAGGATCGGATAGCGCATATTGTCAGAAATGTTTAATGGCGGACAAAATGCCTTGGCTTCCTCAGGGCTTAGCCAGTCATTATCAACGCCATTGGCGCGGTTAGCATGGACATGCCGCTTAAAGACCTGAACATCATGCACCGTATGGGCCAGCATCATGACCCCGCGTTGCGAAAACATGACATTATAGTTGAGTTCTTGTGACAGACCTTCCCACAGCTTGACCGAATGGTCATAGAGGCCGGCGCTCTCATTGAACAGGTAATTGGAGCGGATAATGGTGGTATTGCGGCCCGTATTACCGCCGCCCAGCCAGCCTTTCTCCAGGACGGCAATATTGCGCATGCCGTGTTGCTTGGCCAGATAATAGGCTGCCCCTAGGCCGTGACCGCCGCCACCAATAATGACCGCATCATAAGCCGCCTTAGGCTCTGGCGATCGCCACTGGGGCTTCCAACCTGCCTGGCCATTTAGGCCCTGCTTGAAGAGTTCGAAGGCTGAAAACTTCTGCATGGACTCCGCCCGGTTACTCAAGGACACCAAGATGAGCCCAGCTAGGATTCTGCACCATCATGCAGGCGGCGCAAACCTTGAACAAACCCGACACAAACGTCGCTTCTGATCAATTAGCTCTAGGCGTCCTGTTACTGAGCTGCAATGTCGTCTTTCTTATTTCCTCGCGTCGCTTATAGGAAAGTTATACCGGCAGGCAGCGGTCTAAACTGTTCGTCTCAATTTTGCAGCCAAAGGCGCAAACCATGTCCGCGGCAACCCCACCAGCGTCCGTTTCGCAACTGATCGCCCGGCGTAAGGTCGGACACAGCCTAGACAACGACTTTTACACGCGCCCAGACATTTTCGAGACCGATATGGCCCTGATTTTCGGCCAACATTGGATTTATGTTGGGGTAGAGCCAGATGTTGCGCAAGCTGGCGATGTGTTTGTCGTCGATATTGGCCAGACCTCAATCTTGATCGTGCGCGATGATGACGAGCAAATCCGCGCCTATCATAATGTTTGCCGCCACCGAGGTGCTCGGCTGGTCGATGGCCCGCATGCTTCGGTCGGCAATCTGGTCTGCCGCTATCATGCCTGGACCTATAACCTCGAAGGCGATCTGATCTTTGCCGATCATATGGGCGAGGATTTCGACAAGTCCTGCCGGGGCCTCAAGCCCATACACCTGCGCTCGGTCGCTGGGCTCTTATTCATCTGCCTGAGCGATAATCCGCCAGAAGATATCGAGGCCATGGCCGCCGCCATGACGCCCTATCTGGAACAGCACGATATTCCCAACACCAAGATTGCCCACTCTGTCGACCTGATCGAGCACGGCAATTGGAAGGTGACGATGGAGAATAACCGCGAGTGCTATCATTGCGGTGCCAATCACCCCGAATTGACCATACCGCTGTTTGCCTATGGCTTTGGCTTTTCGCCCAAGACCCTGGACGAGGACGAGTTGGAACAGGTCAGGCGCTATGAGACCCTGGTTACGCAGGCGCATGATCGCTGGGAAGCCTCGGGCCTGCCCTCGCGCGAGATTGAGCATTTAGCCGATTGCGTGACCGGCTATCGCACAGAGCGCCTGCCAATTGACCAGTCCGGCCAGAGCCAGACCATGGACACCAAGGTGGCCTGCAAAAAGCTCCTCGGCAAGATGACCGATCCGGCCCTGGGCGGCCTGTCCTTCTGGACCCAGCCCAATAGCTGGCATCATTTTATGAGCGACCATATTGTCACCTTCTCGGTGATCCCGGTCAGCCCGACCGAGACCCTGCTGCGCACGCGCTGGCTGGTGCATAAGGATGCGGTCGAGGGCGTGGACTATGACAAGACCACCCTGACCGAGGTCTGGGTCGCCACCAATAAGCAGGACGCGCATCTGGTCGAGATTACCCAGTCTGGCCTGATTAGTCCGGCCTATGAGCCCGGCCCCTATTCGCCCTATACCGAGGGCTTGGTTGAGAAGTTTTGCCAATGGTATATTGGCCGCCTCAACGCCCATCTTGAGACCGTGGCATGAGCCTTAATAAGAGCGCGCCTGCGCCGCAATGGAATCCAGATCAGGACGAGACCCTGGTCTGCTGCGCGGTGCGCCAAGAGACACATGACGTAAAAACCTTTGTTTTTCAGTCAGAGCCGCCGCGCCGGTTTCACTTTCGGCCCGGCCAGTTCATGACCTTTTCGCTCCAGATTGGCGGCCAAGAGATTCACCGCTGCTACACCCTGTCCTCGACCCCAACCCGGCCCGATCGGGTCTCAATTACCGTCAAGCGCATTGGCGATGGGCCGGTCTCGTCCTGGCTGCATGAAAACCTGCGTCCAGGCGTCAGCCTCAAGGCGCTTGGCCCCATGGGTGATTTTTTCTGTGAGGCCAAGGCGGGCGCAAAATACCTGTTCTTGTCGGCGGGCAGCGGTATCACGCCCTTGATGTCCATGACCCGCAGCCATCATGATCTGGCTAGCGGCGCCGATATTGCCTTTGTTCACAGCGCCCGCTCGCCCGCCGACCTGATCTTTCGGGACGAGCTGGAGCTAATGGCCAAGTCGGCGCCGGGCCTGACGGTCACGGCCATTTGCGAGGCCGATAGTGCAGCGGAGGTCTGGGCCGGGCATAAGGGCCGGATTGATCTGGCCATGCTCGACGCCATCGCCCCCGATTTTCGTGAGCGCGAGGTCTATATTTGCGGCCCATCGGCCTATATGGCTGCGGTCAAGGCCATGCTCGAAACCGCTGGCTATGACATGGCCCGTTATCATTCCGAGAGCTTTGATTTTGAGGAATTAAGCGCAGGAACGGCGGAACCCGAATCACGGGCCTCTAGGCAGGGCTTTAGCGTCGAGTTCAAGCTCACGCGCCGCACAATTACCATTGCACCGGACAAGTTCATTCTCGCCGCCGCCAAGGCCGAGGGCATGCGCCTGCCCTCCTCCTGCACCAAGGGCATGTGCGGCACCTGCAAATGCAAGCTCGTCTCAGGCACCGTCGAAATGACCCCAGCCGGCGGTATTCGCCAACGCGAGATCGACCAAGGCCTGATCCTAATCTGCTGCGCCAAACCCACCAGCAATCTGGTGATCGAGCGCTAGCAAGGCCCCCTACCCCCGCTTCGCGGGCACTTCCCCCAAGGGGGGAAGATTTAACACAGATCAATCCTCCCCCCTCTGGGGGAGGGGTACCGCGAAGCGGTGGAGGGGGCAGCTCTGGCGTCGCCCCCTTCCCTTAGCATTCGCCGGGACTTCCCCCCATCGGGGGGAAGATTATCAGCGGTTGACCCCCCCGCAGGGCATTGTTTTCTGGATCGAAGGGCGAGTCCGCAATCACTGTAACCTTGCGGCGTTCGCCCAGGATGACGATCTCGAACTCGGTTCCAATCGCGGCCAGATCGGGCCGCACCATGGCCAGCGCCAAGGACTTGTTCACCCGCCAGCCATAGCCGCCAGAGGTTGCACGGCCAATCAGCTCATCGCCAAGATACAGGGGCTCGGACCCGCGCG
>JBIIZD010000093.1:0-9962 GCA_044346445.1 Caulobacteraceae bacterium | reverse complement strand
GCAATTACATCGAAATGGGTCGATCCGGCAAAGCCATAGATCAAGGATGCGCCATAGAGCAAAAGGCCTGACGACAGGGCACCGAGCACAAAATACTTCAGGCCGGCTTCCGAGGCCTTGGCATCATCACGGCGAAACGCGGCCAGCACATAGAGGGCCAGAGACTGCAGCTCCACCCCAATATAGAGCGAGATCAGATCGCCCGCCGACACCATCATGCCCATGCCGATCGCGGCCAGCAGGATCAGGATCGGATACTCAAAGCGCTTGTTATCGACGCGCCCAAGCCAGCGATCCCCTAGCAGTATGGCGACTGGACTAATCAGATAGACCGCCACCTTGGCAAAGCGGGTTGCACTATTGGCCACAAAGCCGCCTGAGAAAGCCGCGCCATCGGGGCCAATTGCGGCAAAGGCGGCGGCGGCGAACAGGGCCAGACTTGCGCCGATCGAGACCTCGCTCATGCTCTTTTCGCCGCGGAAAGCGCCGTAAACCAGCAGGAACAAGGTCGCGCCTGCCAAGAATATCTCAGGCCGGGCCAGTATGAGTGCGTCTTGGAAGTTCATGGTCATAACTCCCCTCACCCGCCAATCGCGGCTTTATAGACACCGACCAATTGATCGACAGACGCGGCAGTGAGGTTGAAAACAAGGCCCGGCCTTATGCCGAGGATCAGGGTTGAGGCGATCAGGGGCGCAAAAATCACCACTTCGCGCAAGGTCAGGTCCTGAATGGCTGAGAGCTTTGGATTGACCAATTCCCCGAAAATCACCCGCCGATAGAGGCTAAGCGCATAGACCGCCGACAAGATCACGCCCGTTGCGGCCCCCAAGGCTGTCCAGGTCGAGACGCCATAGACGCCGGTCATGGTCATGATCTCGCCCACAAAGCCCGATGTGCCCGGCAGGCCGACATTGCCCATGGTGAACAACATAAAGATCGCCGCATACCAGGGCATGCGATTGGCTAGGCCGCCGTAAAAGGCAATTTCGCGCGTATGCATCCGGTCATAAACCACGCCGACACAGAGAAAGAGTGCGCCGGCAATTACGCCGTGGCTCAGCATCTGAAAGATCGCGCCTTGAACCCCAACCGCATTACCCGAAAAAATGCCCATGGTAACAAAGCCCATATGCGCCACCGACGAATAGGCGATCAGCTTTTTGATGTCGGTCTGACGAAAGGCTACGAGAGAGGTGTAAACAACCGCAATCACCGACAGGGCAAAGACCAGGGGCGTGAAATACGCCGAGGCCTGCGGGAACATGGGCAATAGGAACCGCAAAAAGCCATAGCCGCCCATCTTCAGCAAGATACCGGCCAAGATGACCGACCCGGCCGTTGGGGCCTCAACATGGGCATCGGGCAGCCAGGTATGCACTGGCCACATCGGCATCTTGACCGCGAACGAGGCAAAAAAGGCCAGCCAAAGCGCAATCTGAACCTTGGGATCAAATTTGAACACCATCAGGTCAGGAATAGACGTGGTCTTGGCGATCGAGGCCATGGCCAAGATAGCCGCCAGCATCAGGACCGAGCCCAGCAGGGTATAGAGGAAGAACTTATAGGCCGCATAAACCCGGTTCTTGCCGCCCCAGATCCCGATGATCAGGAACATGGGCACCAGACCGCCTTCGAAGAACAGATAAAACAGCACCAGATCCAGCGCACAAAAGACGCCGATCACCAGGGTCTCAAGCAGGAGGAAGGCGATCAGATATTCCATCACCCGCTCGGTAATCGACTCCCAACTGGCCAGAACACAGATGGGCAAGAGGAAGGCGGTTAAGAGCACGAACAGGACCGAAATGCCGTCCACGCCCATGCGATAGGTCGCACCAGAGAACCAGTTAACGGTCTCTACAAACTGAAAGCCCGCATCCTTGGCATTGAACTGGGCCACAAGCAGGACGGACAGGGCCAGGGTGGCCAGGGTCGTGACCAGGGCAATAATCTTGGCGCTATGGGCCGTGCGCGCGCCGTCCCTGCCCGCCGAAAAGGCTCGCAGGGCCAGCAGGGCCGCAACCCCGAGCATGGGGGAAAAGGTGATAAGGCTGAGGATGCCGGTCATGATCTCAATTCCCCTCAGCGCGCCCAGGCCCAGAGCGCATAGGACAAGAGCCCCGCAACCCCAAGCAACATGACAAAGGCATAATGATAGACATAGCCGCTCTGGCCCTTGCTCAGGCGCTGGCCAATACTGGCCGAGACCGCCGCCACCCCATCGGGGCCAAGGCCATCAATGATCTTCTGATCGCCAACCTTCCAGAACACATCGCCGAACCAACGCGTGGCACGGACAAAGGTGGCTTCATAAAGCTCATCAAAGAACCACTTATTATAGAAGAAGGTATACAGCGGCCCACGCCTTGCGGCCACCCGCGCGCCCATGCCCTCATTGAGCACATAGACAAAAAACGCAATGCCAAGGCCCAGCATTGAGACGCCCAAGGGTGCCCAGAGCACCCATTGCGGGGCATGATGCGCGTGCTCCAGCACATGATTGGTCGGGGCATTGAAGATCGCGCCGCGCCAAAACGCATTGCGCTCTTCACCAACAAAATTCTCGACAAAGGCATAGCCCGCACCAATTGCGCCAACCGCTAGCAAGATCAGCGGCAACAGCATGGCAAACGGGCTTTCATGCGGCTTGTGGTCTTGCGCATGATCGTCCTGCTCGCCGTGGCTGTGGGCATGGGCAGCATGGTCATGGCCATGGTCTTCGTGCCCGTGACCCCATTTGGCCGTGCCATGGAAGGTCATAAAGGCCAGACGCCACGAATAAAACGCCGTCAGGGCCGCGGCCAGCAGGCCGATAATGAAGGCAAAAAAGGCAATCGGGTTTTCCTGCCCTGCCGCATAGGCCGACTCGATAATCGCATCCTTGGAATAAAACCCTGCAAAACCAAGATGCAAGCTTGGTATGCCAAAGCCGGTAATGGCCAAGGTCCCGATCATCATTACGGCATAGGTGACAGGCAGGTATTTCCACAAGCCCCCCATTTTGCGCATGTCCTGCTCGTGGTGCATGCCATGAATGACAGAGCCCGCGCCCAGGAACAAAAGGGCCTTGAAGAAGGCGTGGGTGAACAGGTGGAACATGGCGGCCTGATAGGCCCCAACGCCTGCGGCAAAGAACATATAGCCCAGCTGCGAACAGGTCGAATAGGCAATGACGCGCTTGATGTCGTTCTGAGCCAAGCCAACCGTGGCGGCAAACAGGGCCGTGACTGCGCCAATCAGGGTGACAATCTGCTTGGTCACCGGCGCATATTCAAACATGGGCGACAACAGACAGACCATATAGACACCCGCCGTGACCATGGTCGCAGCATGGATCAGGGCCGAGACCGGGGTCGGACCCTCCATCGCGTCTGGCAGCCAGGTATGCAGGAAGAACTGGGCCGACTTGCCCATGGCCCCGATAAACAAAAGGCCGCAAGCCAGATCAATCGCGCTCCAGCTCTGACCAATAAAGGTCCAGTGCGTGCCCGCCTTGGCCGCGATCAAGGGGAAAAGCTCGGCAAACTGAATGGTGCCGAACATCCAGAACACCGTCATGATACCCAGCGCAAAGCCAAAATCACCAACCCGGTTGACAACAAAGGCCTTGATCGCTGCGGCACTGGCGCTTGGCTTTTTGAACCAGAACCCGATCAGGAGGTATGAGGCAAGCCCCACGCCTTCCCAGCCGAAAAACAGCTGCATGAAGTCCGCCGCCGTCACCAGCATCAGCATGGCGAAGGTGAACAGGGACAGATAGGCAAAAAAGCGCGGCCGGTCGGGGTCTTCGGCCATATAGCCCCAGCTATAGACATGCACCAAGGCCGAGACCGAGGTCACCACGACCAGCATCACGGCTGACATGGTATCGATCCGGATCGACCAGTGCGAGACGAACTTGCCAACCTCAATAAAGGGCGCAAGCGTCAGGGTGAATTGGGCGGGCCAGTCGCCCCAGATCACCTGATAAAAGGTTGTCCAGGACAAGGCACAGGCAGCCAAGAGCAGGCCCGTCGTGACACTTTGCGAGGCCAGATTGCCAATGCGGCGGCCAAACAGGCCAGCGATCAAGGCCCCCAGAAGCGGGGCAAAGACCAGGGCGATTACGATGGCGTTCACGATCTCAACCCTTCATCACGCTGGCATCATCCACGGCAATATCGCCGCGGTTACGGAAGAAGGTGACAAGAATAGCGAGGCCCACAGCCGCTTCAGCCGCAGCCACGGTCAGGACAAACATGGCAAAGATCTGACCGACCACATCATGCAGATAGGCCGAAAACGCCACCAGATTGATGTTCACAGCCAGCAAGATCAGTTCAATCGACATGAGGATCACTATGATATTCTTACGGTTCACAAAGATACCGAGCACCCCGATGGTAAACAGTATTGCGGCAACCGATAGGTAATGGATCAGGCCAATGGTCATTCGCTTAAGCCCTCGCCGCTCTTGATTTGGACAATTTCCATGCCGGTCTTCGGCGTGCGCGCAACCTGATCGCCGATATTCTGCCGCCGCACCCCAGGACGATGGCGCAAGGTCAGGACGATGGCGCCAATCATGGCCACCAAGAGCACAAGCCCAGCTGCCTGGAAGAAATAGACATAATCGGTATAGAGCACTCGCCCTATCGCCTCGGTATTGGGCAGGGCGGGATCAGGGCTAATCGGTGCCGTATTCACGCTGGCCGCGCCGCGACTAGCGACCGCCGTTGCAATCAGGATCATCTCAATGGCCAGCACCCCGCCGACCACCATGCCAATCGGCAAATAGCGCGAAAACCCTTCGCGCAACTGGCTGAAATCGACATCCAGCATCATGACCACGAACAAGAACAGCACCGCGACCGCGCCGACATAGACCACAACCAAAAGCATGGCCAAGAACTCGGCCCCGAGCATGACAAACAGGCCCGCCGCCGTGAAAAAGGCCAGGATCAGGAACAGCACCGAGTGCACGGGATTCCGCGCCGTGATGACAAGTAATCCGGACGCAACCGTAATGGCCGCGAGCAGATAGAAGGCAATTGCCTGCAAGTCCATGCTGGGTCTAAGGCCCCTCTTTTTCCCGGTCTTGCCCCTTGCAAGCGACGAGATGCGTCAATCTATGCGGCTTAAGTTAGCCGCGATGAATCGCCACCGCTTCTTAGCGGTAAGGCGCGTCCAGTTCCATATTCTTTGCGATCAGCCGCTCCCAGCGATCGCCATTATCGAGCAGCCGGGCCTTGTCATAATAAAGCTCTTCGCGCGTCTCGACCGCAAACTCGGTATTGGGCCCCTCGACAATCGCATCGACCGGGCAGGCCTCCTGGCACAGGCCACAATAGATGCATTTGACCATGTCAATATCGTAGCGGGTCGTGCGGCGCGAGCCATCGGCGCGCGGCTCGGCCTCAATGGTAATGGCCTGGGCCGGACAAATAGCTTCGCACAGCTTGCAGGCAATGCAGCGCTCCTCGCCATTGGGATAGCGGCGCAGGGCATGTTCACCGCGAAAACGCGGCGATTGTGGCCCACGCTCGAACGGATAGAGCACGGTGGCCTTGGGCCGGACCATGTATTTCATCGCAAGCCCAAAGGCCCCGACAAAATCCATCAGGGCTGCGCCCTTAATGGCCTGGGTGACACGCGCGGAAAAGGACATGAGCTTTTGTCTCCCTTAGGCCTGAGGGCCAAAAACGCGCCAGGCGGCAATCAGCACGACCGCCACCAGCGACATCGGCAAAAACACCTTCCAGCCAAGGCGCATCAACTGGTCATAGCGGTAGCGAGGCACGATGGCCTTGGCCATGGCGAACATGAAGAACCAGAACACGATCTTGATGGCAAAGCACATGAACCCAAAAAAGCTGGCCGCCGTTGGCGACCAAGACGCCAGGAACGGCGTCGGGAACGGTGCTTGCCAGCCGCCAAAAAACAGGATCGAGATCAGGGCGCACATAAAGACGATGTTGGAATATTCGCCAATCATGAATAGCAGATAGGGCGTCGAGGAATATTCGACCTGATAGCCCGCGACCAGTTCAGACTCAGCCTCTGGCAGGTCAAAGGGTGGGCGATTGGTCTCGGCCAGGGCTGAGATGAAAAACACCACCATCATCGGGAACATGACAATAATGGTCGGCAGTGCAAACGCATGCCAGTGCCAAAATCCGCCCGCCTGGTTCTCGACAATGGTTTGAAGATTCATCGAGCCGGTCAGCAAGATCACCGTAATGATCACAAAGCCTATCGAGACCTCATAAGACACCATCTGGGCCGCGGAACGCAGGCTGCCAAGGAAGGGATATTTCGAGTTCGAGGCCCAACCGCCCATAATAATCCCGTAAACGCCAAGCGACGAGATCGCGAAAATATACAAGATGCCCACATTAATATTCGACACCACCCAGCCCGGCGCGAAGGGAATGACCGCCCATAGGCCAAATGCCAAGACAAAGCTTAAGATGGGAGCCAGAATAAACACCGTCTTATCGGCTCCAGCCGGAATGACGATCTCTTTCAGCACAAATTTCAAAAAGTCAGCAAACGACTGAAGCAGACCAAACGGACCAACCACATTGGGGCCCTTGCGCATCTGAACCGCTGCCCAGATCTTGCGGTCGGCCAAGAGCAAAAAGGCCAGTGACAATAAGATGCCAACCGTCACCAGCAAGATCTGACCAACCGTAATCAACGACCAGCCCAGGGGTGTTGTCCAAAAGTCCAATGCGGCAGGGGTCATGCTCTTACTCCGCCGCTTGGGTCTTGATGCGCGCAGCCTTGGCCGTGGCAGAGCACTCGGCCATGGTCACACTGGCCCGGGCAATCGGGTTGGTGAGGTAAAAATCGGTGGCGGGGCCAGCAAACGCCGCATCATCCAGTTCGCCAGCCTGACCAACTAGGGCCAAATCCATGGGCTGAGCGGCCGCAACATAGTCGATCTGGCCAAAGCTTGGGTGATCGGCAAACAGCTTGGCGCGTAATTGGTTCAGGCTGTCATAGGGCAAGGTCGCACCGAGCCGCTCAGACAAGGCGCGCAGGATCGACCAGTCTTCCTTGGCCTGACCCTTGGGGAATACGGCCCGCGTCGCGATCTGCACCCGACCCTCTGTGTTCACATACAGGCCAGACTTTTCGGCATAGGCAGCGCCCGGCAAGACCACATCGGCGCGGTGTGCGCCCGCGTCGCCATGGGTTCCCATATAGACGACAAAGGCATCAGTGGCCGACAGGTCAAGCTCGTCGCCGCCCATCAGGACCAGAACGTCCAGAGCGCCCTTTTGCACCATCTGGCCAGCGGTCAAACCGCCCTGCCCCGGCACAAAGCCCATATCCAGCCCGCCAACCCGGCTGGCCGCTGTGTGCAGCACATTAAAGCCGTTCCAGCCGTCCTTGACCGCGCCCATGGCCTTGGCCGCCTGGGCAATCAGGGCCAGCACGGCCGCGCCATCGGACCGGGCCACGGTCTCAGCCCCGACAATCAGCAAGGGCTTGGATGCCCCCTTGGGCGGCTTGGCGGCGAAACGGGTCAAGGTGTCGGGACCCGCGCCCAGATATTCATAGGCATAGGTCAGGTCGGCCTGCTGGCCGATCACGCTGACCTTGCATTGGCCCTGCATCACGGCCCGGCGAATACGGGCATTGAGCACAGGGGCAGCATGGCGCGGATTGACCCCGATCAGGACGATGTGATCGGCCTCATCTATCCCGGCGAGGGTCGAGTTAAACACATAGCTGGCCCGGCCCGCCTTGGGATCAAGCTTGGCCCCGTCCTGACGGCAATCCAGGCTGGTCACGCCCAAAGCGCCAAACAGGTCCAGCGCCGCCTTCATGGATTCGGCGTCTTGCAGATCGCCAGCAATGACGCCCATCCGCTCAGGCTTTGAGGCGTTAATCTTGGTCACGACCGCATCAAAGGCTTCCGCCCAGGTCGCGGGCTTAAGCTTGCCGCCAACGCGCACATAGGGCTGGTCCAGCCGCTGGCGCATCAGGCCGTCGCAGGCATAGCGGGTCTTGTCCGAGATCCATTCCTCATTGATCTCTTCATTGATCCGAGGCAGCACGCGCATGACCTCAGTGCCGCGCGCATCAATGCGGATCGCACTGCCCAGAGCGTCCATGACATCGATGGATTCGGTCTTTTTCAGCTCCCAGGGCCGCGCATTAAACGCATAGGGCTTTGAGGTCAGGGCCCCGACCGGGCAAAGATCGATCACATTGCCGGACAGTTCGCTATTCACAGCGCCTTCCAGATAGGTGGTGATCTCGGCATCCTCACCCCGGCCCGTCATGCCGATCTCCGGCACGCCCGCCACCTCGGTGACAAAGCGCACGCAGCGTGTGCACTGGATACAGCGGGTCATGACCGTCTTGATCAGGGGGCCCATGAATTTTTCTTCGACCGCGCGCTTATTGTCGTCAAAGCGGGTCTCGTCGCGGCCATAGCCCATGGCCTGATCTTGCAGATCGCACTCGCCGCCCTGATCGCAGATTGGGCAATCGAGCGGATGATTGATCAGCAAAAACTCCATCACGCCTTCGCGGGCCTTTTTAACCATGGGCGTATTGGTAAAGATTTCCTGGTTCTCAGCCGCTGGCAGGGCGCAAGACGCCTGGGGCTTGGGCGGCCCGGGCTTCACCTCGACCAGACACATGCGGCAATTGCCCGCAATCGACAGGCGTTCATGATAGCAAAATCGCGGAATCTCTTCGCCCGCCAGTTCTGCGACCTGCAGGACCGTCATGCCGGGTTCAAACTCAACCTCGACGCCATTGACCTTAGCTTTAGCCATTACTCGCGAACGCCTCCATAGGGGCTGCCGACCAGTTCAAGTCGACGTTCTATCCGTTCCAGCCGCTCATCCATGCGATCTAGCCGCCGATGAATAATGCTCTGGCTCTCTTCAACATTGGTCAGGCGGACGCGCATTTCATGGATGTCTTCACACATGCGCTGCAATTGCGCATCAAAGCGGCGCATATATTGCAGTAAAATGCTGTCCGGTTCCTCAGCCATTTGCCCTACTCCGCCGCCGCCAGACGTGCGCCCTGAACATGGGGTTTGCCCGCGCGATAACGGGTAATGCGGTCTTCAACCTCGGGGCGGAAATGGCGGAACAGGCCCTGGATCGGCCAGGCCGCCGCGTCGCCAAGCGCGCAGATGGTGTGACCTTCAACCTGACTGGCGACATCGAGCAGAAGGTCGATTTCCCTCATATCCGCCTCACCCGTGGCCATGCGCTCCATCACCCGCCACATCCAGCCCGTGCCTTCGCGGCAAGGCGTGCACTGGCCGCAGCTTTCATGCTTGTAGAAATAGGATAGCCGCGCGATCGCCTTGATCAGGTCGGTCGACTTGTCCATCACGATTACGGCCGCCGTGCCCAGACCCGATTTCAGATCGCGCAGGCTGTCAAAATCCATCAGGGCGGTTTCGCACTGCTCAGCCGGGATCATGGCCACCGACGAGCCGCCGGGAATGATGGCCTTGAGATTACCCCAGCCGCCGCGAATGCCGCCGCAATGGTCTTCGAGCAATTGGCGCAATGGGATCGACATGGCTTCTTCGACATTGCATGGCCGCTCAACATGGCCAGACACGCACATCAGCTTGGTGCCGGTATTGTTCGGTCGGCCAAAGCCTGCAAACCAATCGGCCCCGCGCCGCAGGATCGTGCCGACCACGGCAATCGATTCCACATTATTCACAGTCGTGGGACAGCCATAAAGGCCAGCGCCAGCGGGGAAAGGCGGCTTTAGGCGCGGCTGGCCCTTCTTGCCTTCAAGGCTTTCCAAAAGCGCGGTTTCTTCGCCGCAGATATAAGCGCCGCCGCCGTGATGGATATAAAGATCAAAATCCCAGCCATGGATATTGTTCTTGCCGATCAGCTTGGCCTCATAGGCCTGCTTGACCGCGTCTTCGAGCACTTCACGCTCGCGCACATATTCGCCGCGAATATAGATATAACAGGCAT
>JBIIZD010000013.1:0-34244 GCA_044346445.1 Caulobacteraceae bacterium | reverse complement strand
AGGCGCGGCTGGCTGCGGCCCTGCGCCAAAACCTGCGCCGTCGTAAGGCCCCTGCTCTCGTCAAGACGCCTGAGTCGGGATCGCAAGAGCCAAAGGCCTAGCGAAAGTCTGGGGCAGACGGACTGAAGACCCTTGCGTCTTTGCCCTTGGGACCGCAAACACACTGAGATTGATTGCCACGTTTTGGGGGGTCCAGATGGACAAGATTGCCATTGTCGGCGGTGAGCGCCTGTTTGGGGAAATCCCGATCAGCGGCGCCAAGAATTCCGCGATTAAGCTGATGGCGGCCAGTCTGCTGACAGACCAGCCCCTGCGCCTGACCAATATGCCGCGCCTGGCCGATACGCGCTTTTTGGGCCGCCTTCTACAAAGGCTTGGCGCTGAATTGATCGAGCGCGATGGGCCGGACGGCTCAGAGACGGTTTTGCACACGCCTGAAATTCTTGGCGCAATTGCGCCCTATAATCTGGTGCGCCAGATGCGCGCCTCGTTCAATGTGCTTGGGCCCCTGATTGCGCGCACTGGCCATGCCAAGGTGTCCTTGCCCGGCGGCTGTACGATTGGCGCGCGGCCTGTGGACCTGCATCTCAAGGCCTTGGAGGCGCTCGGCGCACAGATCGACCTGCATGAGGGCTATGTGTTTGCACAGGCTCCGCGCGGCTTGAGGGGTGCTGAAATCACCTTTCCCTTCGTGTCGGTCGGGGCCACCGAGCACGCCATGCTGGCCGCCGTCCTGGCTGAGGGCGTCACTGTTCTGCACAATGCCGCCTGCGAGCCTGAAATTGGCGATCTGGCCGATTGTCTGACCATGATGGGCGCCAAGATTGAGGGCAAGGGCACCTCGACCCTGGTCATAACCGGGGTGGCGCGGCTGGGCGGTGGCACCCATTCGGTGATTCCCGACCGGATCGAGACGGGCACCTATGCCGTGGCGGCAGCCATGGCGGGCGGTGAGGTGCGCCTGACCAAGACCCAGTCCGGCTTTATCCAGAGCCTTTTGGATTTAATGATTCAGGCCGGTGTTGAGGTCGAGCCAAGGCCCGACGGCATGATTATCCGGCGCGGCGAAGGCCGACTTGAGGCGGTCAATGTCCATACTGACCCCTATCCGGGCTTTGCCACCGACCTTCAGGCCCAGTTCATGGCCCTGATGACCACGGCGCGGGGCGTCAGCGTGATCCGCGAGACCATTTTCGAAAATCGCTTTATGCACGCGCCAGAGCTGGCGCGGCTGGGGGCCGAGATTTCGGTGCATGGCGGCGAGGCGCGCGTCACCGGGGTTGAACGCCTGAACGGGGCCGAGGTCATGGCCACCGATCTGCGCGCCTCTGTGAGCTTGGTCATCGCAGGTCTCGCCGCCAAGGGCGAAACCGTCGTCAACCGAGTCTATCATCTGGACCGGGGCTTTGAGCGCTTAGAAGACAAGCTGGGAGCCTGCGGGGCAAAGGTGCGCCGGATCAAGGGCGCAGGATCGGACGAGGGTTAGAATGACGACGGATCAAGGTTCCCTGCGCCTATTGGCGCAAGACGCCGAAGACTTGGCTGTGATCTCGGCGGCCTTGCAAGATGCTGTCGGTCTGGTGGGTGATATTGCCTTTGATGCCAAGGCCCAGCGCCTGACCTTGGCCCTGAACCGGTTTCGCTGGGAAAACGGTGTGCGCGCCAAGGAGCGGGTCAGAACAGGCCTGCAATTTGGCAGTGTGCTGAGCGTCCAGACCAAAAATCTGCGCCGGGATGCAAAAGATGCGGTGGTCGAGTTGCTGGCCGTCCAGTTCGAGCCGGGCGAGGCCCCAGGCGGCGTGGTGCATCTGGTGTTTGCAGGCGGCGGTGATTTGCGCGCCCGGGTCGAATGCATTGATGTCGTCACCGCCGACCTGACTGTGCCCTGGCCCACGCCTCGTCGGCCAGATCATAAGGCCTGAACCAGCGCGCCGCGTCATCAAGCCTGTTTAATTGCCCTAAACCGGCCTATATCCGCCCTTTCCACTGACCCATCTGGCTTGAGTGTCTGTCATGCGCCGTTTCAACGTGTCCGATCCGGGATTTGAGGCCGAGTTTGCCGCCTTTCTCGATGCCCCGCGCGGGTCACCAACCGAGGTGGAGTCTGCCGTCGCGGCGATTGTTGAGGCGGTCAAGATCGAGGGCCTGCCCGCTGTTTTGCGCTTTGCCGAGCAATTTGATCATGCGTCCCTGACAGAAGCCAGCCTGCGCGTCACCGCAGACGAGATCGAGGCGGGCGCAGCCGCTTGTCCGCAAGCCGTGCGCGATGCCATTGCCTTTGCAGCGGATCGTATCCGCACCTATCACGCCCGCCAGCGCCCCGCCGATGCGCAATGGATTGATGAGACGGGCACAGAGCTTGGCTGGCGCTGGACGCCGCTGGAGGCGGTTGGGATCTATGTTCCCGGCGGGCGGGCGGCCTATCCTTCAACCGTGCTGATGAATGCCGTGCCAGCCCAGGTGGCTGGCGTTGATCGGATTGCCATGGTCACGCCACCGGGCAAGCTGCAACCGGCCGTGCTGGCTGCGGCCAAGGCTGCGGGGGTTAGCGAGATCTGGCGTCTGGGCGGTGCCCATGCGGTGGCAGCCCTAGCCTATGGCGCAGGCCCGATTGCGCCGGTAGATAAGATTGTCGGTCCTGGCAATGCCTTTGTCACGGCGGCCAAGCGCAGGCTTTATGGCGTTGTCGGCATTGATGCCCTGGCGGGCCCTTCGGAAATTGTCGTGGTCGCGGACGCTGCCAATAATCCAGACTGGATTGCCGCTGACCTCTTGTCCCAGGCCGAGCATGACCCAGCTGCGCAATCCATCCTGATCACCGATGATGCTGCCTTTGCCGATGCGGTGGTTGAGGCGATTGAAGCGCAATTGAAAACCTTGGCGACGGGCAAGGATGCCTCTGCGTCCTGGCGCGATTATGGGGCGGTGATCTTGTGTCCGCTGCAAGATAGCCCGCGTCTGGTCGATCAGATTGCGCCCGAGCACGTGGAGTTTGCGGTCGAGACGCCAGAGCATCTGTCCGACCGGGTGCGCCATGCCGGGGCGATTTTTCTCGGTCGCCATGCGCCAGAAGCGATTGGCGACTATGTGGCCGGGTCCAACCATGTGCTGCCGACCAGCCGCGCCGCGCGCTTTAGCTCTGGCCTGTCGATCTATGACTTTCTCAAGCGGACATCCCTGATCCGCTGTGATCCTAGCGCCTTTGCCAAGCTTGCAGGCGCGACCATTGCGCTGGCCGAAGCCGAGGGTCTGCCCGCCCATGCAAGGTCGGCGGCAATCCGGCTTGGCTAGGTCGCCATCCAGTCTGGCCAGACGACAGTGACGGGCTGATCGTTCACGCCTAGGGGCCCATCCAGCCGGTCGAGGCGCATCAAGCCCATGGCCTGGCCAGCCTGGCCCGTCAGCACGGTCCCGGCACGTAATTCGCCGCTCAGGATTTCCTCGCCAAACGCGGGCACAGGGCCATCAAACTGGATCGGTAGCATCCGCGTCTTGATCAGGCCGCGCCGCTTCATGCGTGAGGTGGTTTCCTGACCAACAAAGCAGCCCTTTTTGAAGTCAATCCCATTGAGGAGGTCAAAATTGGCCTCAATCGGATAGGTCTTGTCTGGCTCGGCATCCAAGGCGGGGTCTGGGACGCCAAGCCCAAGGCGGTGGATCTGATAGGCCGCTTCATGGGTGATTTGGGCCGTGGCGGGCGCTGTCTGGCCATAACCGCGTAGGCCAAGCTTGGCTAGGCGAGGGTCTTGGATAAAGCCCGGCGCGGCCCCCATTCCCCAGACCGCGCTGACGCTTAAGGGGCTGGCCGCAATATCGACCTTGGCCCGTAGGCGATAGAGGGTCAGGCGCTGGATCAGGGCCGCTTGGCGATCAGCGGCCACGTCCAAAAGGCAGCCCGTCTCGGTTGCCAGTACAAACAGGTCAAACAAGAGCTTGCCCTGCGGCGTCAAAAGTGCCGCAAACCGCAAATCCCCGGAAACCATAGCCTCGACATCCTGGCTTAGCAGGCCTTGCAAAAACGAGCGCCAATCCGGTCCCTCAAGCGAGACCAGAGCGCGGGAGGTGAGGGGGGCAAGTTGGGGTTCTATCGTCATGGTGCCAATCTGGGGCTTTTTGGCCCAAAGCGCTAGGGCTGGAGCCTAAACGGATGCGATCCTATATAGTCAGGCCATGGCCAAAGCCCCGCCCGCGATTCTGATCATTACCGCGACCCGGATTGGGGATGCGGTCCTGTCTTCGGGTCTGATCAAGGCCCTGCACGACCAATATCCCACGGCGCGGTTTACAATTGTCGCAGGCCCGGTTGCCGCGCCCCTGTTTGCGGACATGCCAAATCTTGACCGGGTGATTGCCTTTGCCAAGCAAAAAGACGGCGGCCACTGGTTTTCACTGTGGCGGGCTGTGCGTGGCCAGTATTGGGATTTGGTGGTCGATGGTCGCGGCTCGGCCATTGCCTATTGTCTGAGGGCCAAGCACCGCATTATTCATCGCCGATCAAGGCGGATCGAACATAAGGTGATCGAGGCGGCAAGGCTGCTGGGCCTGCAAGATCATCCGCCGGCGCCCTATATTTTCACGTCTGGGCAAACCGAGGCCAAGGCCCGCGATCTGATTGCAAATCTGGATACCCCCTTGCTGGCCATGGGACCGGCCGCCAACTGGATGGGCAAGGCCTGGCCCGGCGAGCGCTTTGCCGAGGTGGCGCTTGCTTTGCTGGGGCCGGACGGTCCCATGCCGAACGGGCGATTATTGATCCTTGGCGGGCCGGGCGATGAGGCCGCCAGCCTTGCCCTGCGCGGGGCCTTGCCCAGCGAGCGGTGGATTGATCTGACCGGCAAGGCCGACCTCTTGACCGTTTATGCGGCCCTCAAACACGCAAGACTGTTTATTGGCAATGATTCAGGCCTGATGCATCTGGCCGCTGCCGCCGGCGCGCCAACGCTTGGCCTGTTTGGCCCGTCTGATGATCGGCTTTATGGGCCTTGGGGCGCTTATGGACAGGTCTTGCGCGGCCCGCGCAGTCTGGCCCAGATACAGGCCCTGGACCCGGGGCTGAACCAAGCGGTTTGCCACATGCAGGACCTGTCAGCACAGGCAGTGGTCGAAGCGGCCAAGGCCTTGTATAATCGTTCTAAAGTCACACACAGCCCAAGGGATATTCAGCCATGACCCAGACTTTTGACCTGATCGTGCGCGGCGGCGTTTTGGTCAATCATGCTGGGCGCGGCCTTGCCGATATTGGCGTGCGCGGCGGCAAGATTATTGCCGTGGGTGATCTGGGCCAGGCTTCGGCTGATCAGGTGTTCGATGCGACGGGCCTGACCATCCTGCCCGGTGTGATCGATAGCCAGGTGCATTTTCGAGAGCCGGGTCTGGAATGGAAAGAAGACCTTGAAACCGGCTCGCGCGGCGCGGTCCTCGGCGGAGTCACGGCTGTGTTCGAAATGCCCAATACCGAGCCGACCACGACCGATCCTGATGCCCTGATGGATAAGCTTAGCCGCGCCAAGGGCCGCATGCATTGCGACCATGCCTTCTATGTCGGTGGCACCCACGCCAATACTGCGTTTTTGGGCGAGATGGAGCGGATGCCCGGCTGTTGCGGGATCAAGGTGTTTATGGGGGCCTCGACCGGCTCGCTTCTGGTCGCTGATGATGCCGGCGTTGAGGCGGTCTTGCGCAATATTTCCCGCCGGGCCGCTTTTCACTCTGAAGATGAGTATCGCCTAGCCGAGCGCCGCGCCTTGGCCCGCACCGGTGACTGGACCAGCCATCCGGAGGTGCGCGACCCGCAAACGGCAATTCAGTCTACCGAGCGTCTGGTCTCGATTGCACAGCGTCTGGGCAAGCGAATCCATGTGCTGCATGTAACCACGGCGCAGGAGATTGATTTTCTGGCCAAGCACAAGGATGTCGCCAGTGTCGAATTGACGCCTCAGCACCTGACCCTGATCGGGCCAGAGGCCTATGAGCAGCTCAAGGGCTTTGCCCAGATGAACCCGCCGATCCGCGATGCCTCGCACCAGCCGGGCTTGTGGCGCGGGATCACCATGGGCGTGGCCGATGTCATGGGCTCTGACCATGCGCCGCATACGCGCGAGGAAAAGGCCAGGCCCTATCCGGCCTCGCCGTCTGGTATGCCCGGCGTCCAGACCCTGGTGCCGATCATGCTGACCCATGTTGCCAATGGCCGTTTAACGCTGGAGCGGTTTGTGGACCTGACCTCGCACGGCCCGCAACGGGTGTTTGGCCTGGCTGATAAGGGCCGGGTGGCCGAAGGCTATGATGCCGACCTGACCATTGTCGATTTGAAGGCGCGCCGCACCATTACCCACGGCCAGATGGCGACGCGCTCTGGCTGGACCCCGTTTGACGGTTTTGAGGCCCAAGGCTGGCCGATTGCGACGATTATCCGTGGACAGATCATCATGCGTGATGATGAAGTGATTGCGCCTAGTCAAGGCGCGCCTGTACGCTTCAACGAAACCTTGGGCGAGGCTTAAGGTCCAGCAAGGGTAGGGCGCGATCGTCATGGATGGTCTGGTTGATATAGGCTCTGCGCCGTTTCGCGATGCGCGTTACGCCCCGCGCCAGGTGATGGTCGAGCGCCGCGCCGATGGCGGCCTGATCCTGACCAATACCACGCCCGTGATCGCCCAGGACCTGACCATGACCGAGGCGCTGGAGCGGTGGGCAAGGCTTGAGCCAGACCGGCTTTGGCTGGCGCAGAGGGGGCGCGAGGGTTGGGAGCACTTGAGTTATGGCGAGGGCGCAGCCAAGGTCGCGGCTATAGCGGGCGGCTTGGCGGCCAGGGGTCTTGGGCGGGGCCAGCCGGTCTTGATCCTGGCGCGTAACAGTATCGACCATGCCCTGATCTCTTATGCTGCCATGAGTTTGGGCGTGCCCATTGCGCCGGTCTCGCCGCAATATGGCCTGGCGGGGGCGGACCTGTCGCGGCTGGCCTATGCGGTGGAGCTAATCAAGCCGGCAGCCGTCTATGTCGATGACGCTTTGGCCTTTGCCGGGGCCTTGGACAGCCCGGCCTTGGCGGGCCTGATGGTGATTGCCAGCCAAAATGCCCGCAGCCATGACTTAGGCCTCGCAGATTTGCTGACCGCGCCACCTCATGCGGCGATCGCGGTGCCAGACGATATAGCCAAGCTGCTCTTGACGTCTGGATCGACCGGCAAGCCCAAGGCCGTCATGTGTCTGCATAGCAATATCTGTACCAATGCGGCCCAGATAACCGCCTGTTATGACGACCCTGATCCGCCAATTGTGGTCAATGCCGCGCCCTGGAGCCATAGTCTGGGGGCCAATGCCATACTGCATATGATCACCCATCGCGGCGGCAGCCTATATATCGATACGGGTCAGCCGACACCGGGCGGTTTTGAGGAAACCTTGCGCAATCTGCGCGAAATCGCCCCGACCTATCACAATATGGTCCCGGCGGGCTGGGGTCTGTTTGCCGGCGCGCTGGAACAGGACGAGGCCTTGGCGCGGCGGTTTTTCTCACGCGTGCGGGTCTTGCAATATGGCGGGGCCAATCTTGCCCAGAGCATTTGCGACCGTATTCAGGCCGTGGCCGTGCGCCTGACCGGCGAGCGCCTGACCTTTGCCACGGGCTATGGCTCGACCGAGACCGGGCCGACGGCGAGCAATATCCACTGGCTGAATGATCGCACCGGCATGTGCGGTCTGCCTGTGCCGGGAACCTCGGTCAAGCTGGCACCGCAGGGCAATAAGTTCGAAATGCGGGTCAAGGGTCCGCAAGTCTCGCCTGGCTATTATGGTGCGCCGGACTTGTCGGCCAAGGCGTTTGATGAGGATGGATTTTATCGGCTAGGCGATGCAGCCCGGTTGCTCGACGAGGCTGACCCTGAGGCTGGACTGGTGTTTGATGGCCGCCTAGTCGAGAATTTCAAGCTGGCGTCGGGCACATTTGTTGCGGCGGGGTCTTTGCGCATAGCGGCGGTCTCGGCCATTGGCGGGGCGGTTTCGGATGCGGTGGTTTGCGGCGAGGGCCGCGAGGGCGTGGGCCTGCTCTTGTTTCTGAACGGGCCGTATTGTGCGCAACTGGATGGACCAGAGGCCATTCGCCATAGCGTGCAGTCCGGCCTTGCGCGGATGAATGCTGCTGCCAAGGGCGGCGGCGGCAAGATTGCCCGGGCCATGATCTTGGCCGATGCCCCCGACCCGGTATCGGGTGAGATCACCGATAAGGGCTATATCAATCAGGCCCTGTCGCGTCAGATCCGCGCCGCCGAGGTCGAGCGTCTGTTTGCGGATCGTCCTGATGCGGATATTCTTTGTTTTTAAGTGCTTGAGCGGGAGCTTTGTATGAACGGTGCCGACGCCCTGATCCAGACCCTTACCGATAACGGCGTTGAGGTTTGCTTTGCCAATCCCGGCACCAGCGAGATGCAATTTGTCGCCGCTCTGGACCGCGAGCCGCGAATGCGCGCGGTGCTTTGCCTGTTTGAAGGCGTGGCCACGGGCGCGGCTGATGGCTATGGCCGCATGACCGGCAAGCCTGCGGCGACCTTGCTGCATCTGGGGCCAGGCTATGCCAATGGCGGTGCCAATCTGCATAATGCCAGGCGGGCCGGGACGCCGGTGGTCAATGTCATAGGCGACCATGCCACCCACCATCGCCAATATGATGCCCCGCTCAATTCCGATATTGCCGCCTGGGCCAAGGCCAATTCCAACTGGATCGGGTCGGCCGAAACCGCCGATCAGGTCGGTGATTTGACGGCGCAGGCCGTTGCGGCCAGTTTTGGCCCGCCGGGCGGCTGTGCCAGCCTGATCCTGCCCGCCGACAGCGCCTGGACCGAGACTGAAAAGCGCGGGCCAAATATCACTGTGCCACCTCGGCCTGTCCCCGCAAAGGCTGCGATTATAGAGGCTGCGGCGCGGCTAAGGGCGGCCAAACAGCCGGTCATACTGATCGGCGGCACGGCTTGCGGCGAGGCAGGTCTTGCTGCTGCTGGACGGCTCAAGGCGGCTGGGGTGCGGGTCATGATCGATACCTTTGTTGCCCGGCAAGCGCGCGGGCAGGGCCGGTTCAAGCCAGACCGGATGCTGTATTTCGGCGAAATGGCTTTGAAGGACTTGGCAGGCTGTGACCTGATGGTGCTGGTCGAGACCGCCTTGCCGGTGTCTTTTTTTGCCTATCCAGACATGCCCAGCGTGCTGGTGCCTGAGGGTTGCGCGGTGGAGACGTTGGCGGACAAGGCTGGGGATGGGGTCGCCAGCCTGATCGCGCTTGCCGATGCCATGGACGCGCCAGCCTGCGGCGTCCTGACCGCGCTCGCCTTGCCCGATGCGCCCAAGGGCGAGTTGAATGCCTATGCGATTGGCGATGCCATTGCCCGTCACATGCCAGACCATGCGGTGATTTCTGATGATGCGGTGACGGCGGGCCTGCCCATCTATACCCAGACCGCCAGGGCGCGGTCGCATGAGTGGCTGATGCTGACTGGCGGCGCGATTGGTCAGGGGATTCCTGTGGCGATTGGGGCGGCTGTGGCGTGTCCAGAGCGCAAGGTCTTGTCCCTGAACGGCGATGGCGCGGCCATGTATACGGTCCAAGGGCTATGGACCATGGTGCGTGAGGACCTTGATGTCACAGTGGTGATCTTTGCCAATCACGCCTATCGCATCCTCAATATCGAATTTGCCCGCACAGGCTCTGGCAAGCCGGGGCCAGCGGCGCGCGCCCTGCTCGATCTAGGCTCGCCCCGCATGGATTGGGTCGCACTGGCCAGCGGCATGGGCATGAAGGCTGTAGCCTGCGACACCGCCGAGACCTTCGACACTGCCATGGCCGAGGCCATGACCCAAAAAGGCCCCCGCATGATTGTGGCGGTATTGGCCTAGCCAAGAAAAAGCCCGCCGAGGGTTTCCCCGGCGGGCTGAGGCTTAGTCCATAGGCAAGCGCCTATTTGGTATTGCCGGGCAGCTTGCAGCCGTCGCCAATGGACTTGGCCTGGGTGCAGCTGAGCACTGACTTGGTCTCATCGGTGGCGACTGCATATTCCAAGACCCAACCGGGCAGGCCGTCCGAACAGGCGACTTCCAGGAATTCAGACGTTTCCGCACGGCCAATCGCGCGGGCATTGGAGACCGTGCAGCTGGACTTACCCTTGGCCTTTAGGGCCGCGGTTAGGATGGGATAAGCGGCTTCCGCCTTAGAGAAGCTGCAACGATAGCCCGCCAGTGGCGCGCGGGCGCAGTTCAGGACCTGAGCCTTGGCACCGGCTGCGGTTGGGAAGATGGCCACGCCGCCGTCTTCGCGGTTCTTACAGGCCAGTTCGATAACTTCCTTGTCATTGCCTTGGACCGGGAAGGCGGCATATTTGGCCACGTCGCAGTTAAAGCCAGCCTTTTTGGCGAGGTTGGTATAGAGGCCCGCCTGTTGGGTTTCGGCTTCGCGTGCATCGGTCAAGGTGCAGCCGCCGCCAACAAAGGAAGCCTCGGCGCACTTGATGGTCTTGGCCAGATCGTCGCCCTTGACCTGCATCATATAGCCTTCGCCGGTCTTACAAGCGATTTCGTAATAGTCTGATCCATCGACCGTCGACAGCACATAGCGCAGATCAGACGGCTCGCAACCCTTGGCAGCCTTGGTGCTTAGGGCCTTGATTGGGGCCATGTTCTGTTCTGGCGTGGACAGTTCGCACTTGCGACCCGACTGCTCGAACGTGGCACAATTCATGCTGGTGATGGTACGGTCCGCCTTGGCGGGCAAGGAGGCCGTCAAGACCATGCCCGCGCCAGACTGGCAGGCCAGTTCATAATAAACGCTGGTGGTGCTCTGGCCAATATAGCGGGCCTTGGCGATTGGGCAGGTCTTGCCGGTCTTGGCGACCATGGGCTGAAGACCAGCTTGTGGATTGGCATTGCCGGGCAGGGCGCAGGACAGGGAGTTGTTCTTGGCCTTACCGTCTGGACCGACGACGGAGGCGGCGGTGGCCACGCAGTCAAAGGTCTGGGGTGTGGACCCATCCGACATGGCCTGGACGATAAAGCCAAGGCCTTCGCTACAAGCGACTTCGAAAAAGGCGGTCGTGACCTTGGCCCCGTCCTTCTTGGAATCCGACTGGCCAACAAATCGGGCATCGGTCACGGTGCAGCCGATACCGGCCTTGGCGATAATGTCCGGGGCCTTTTCCATCCCGGCCTTGCGCGCAGCCGCGGGAATGCTTTCAGCAGCGGGTTTTGCCGCCAGCGCAGGGGACCCAATTGCAAGGACAAGCGCAGCGACCAGTCCCAATCCATATGACCTCATAAAATCCACTCCTGATATGTTTCAGCAAGGTTGATGTTTGGTGGGAAGCTTAAGCCTGCTTGCACCGGATTGGTCAAGTTTGCGCATCAAATTGACCTGAATATGTCGGATCTATTTGTCAGGGATTGACGGCTGGCGCGCGCTTCTAGGCTGGACCGATGCTCCGATAAGCGCCATGGGTGAGGCATAAGAGTCCGGTGCGCCGCTTTGGTTTGGCGCACACCATAAGGAGCCGAGGGTGATATGCAGGACGCAGCCACAGACTATAGCGCCGATGTTCAAGAGCGCCGCCCGGCCCTGACCTATCCGTTCGAGACCCCGCCCGCTGACGGCGAGGCCTTGGAAATCGCGCCCGGTGTGCTGTGGATTCGGATGGCTCTGCCCTTTGCCTTGGCCCATATCAATCTTTGGGCGATTCGCGATGGCGCAGGCTGGGCGATTGTCGATACGGGGGTCCAGACCCGTGAAACGGCGGCGGCCTGGCGTCAGATCTTTGCCGGCGCCCTGGGCGGCCTGCCGGTCACTCGGGTGATTGTTACCCATATGCATCCAGATCATGTCGGCATGGCGGGCTGGATCACGCGCAAGTTTGATTGCCGACTTTGGATGAGCCGTCTGGAATATGTCACCTGCCGCGTGCTGGCCGCGGATACAGGCCGCGAGGCTCCCGAAGACGGCGTGCGGTTTTACCGGGCCGCAGGCTGGGACGAGGACGCGATCGAGACCTATAAGGCCCGGTTTGGCGGCTTTGGCAAAGGCGTCCATGCCTTGCCTGACAGCTATAAGCGGCTGTCAGATGGCGATGAGATCCAGATCGGCGAGGATATGTGGCGCATTGTGGTGGGCTCTGGCCATTCGCCCGAACATGCCTGCCTCTATTGCGAAGATCGCAAACTGCTGATTTCAGGCGATCAGGTCCTGCCCAAGATTTCGTCGAATGTTTCGGTCTTCCCGACCGAGCCTGAGGCCGACCCCTTGAGCGATTGGCTAACGTCTCTGGCGCGGATCAAGACTCAGGTTGCGGACGATGTGCTGGTCCTGCCTTCGCATAATGAGCCGTTTTATGGCCTGCATGCGCGGCTGGATCACTTGATCCGTGGCCATGAGCGGGCCTTGACGCGGTTGACCGCAGCCTTGGCCGAACCCAAGCGTAGCATTGACGTGTTTGGCTCGTTATTTGCCCGCAAGATCGGGCCAGAAGTGCTGGGCATGGCAACAGGCGAGAGCATGGCGCATCTGAACTGCCTGATCGGGCGCGGCCTTGCTGTGTTGGAGCCCGATGATCAGGGCACATACTGGTACCGAAAGGCCGTGTGACGTTTTGAGTTAACGCAGTCTTGACGCAGACTTTTGCGCGCTAGATTATTCCATCATGGGTGTTTGGGAGCCGCGATTGTGACTGACAATAAGGCTGATCTTTTGCGGTCATTGAGCATTGACCGTACCCAAGCCGAAACGAAATCGGCCCGTTCGCCTATTGGAGTCAGTGCGCTTGCGATTGCGATTGTGGCGAGCCTTGGGATCGGGGCCACGCTTGGCTGGATCGTCAAGCCAAGACCCAAGCCCGTCGTGGCCGCACCGCCCGTCGATACGGCCCAGCGCCCGGTGCGCGCCAGCGGCCTAACGGCATCGGGCTATGTGGTGGCGCGCGCCCGGGCCACGATTGCGGCTGAGGTTACTGGCCGGGTGGTTGAGGTTCGGGTCGAAGAAGGCCAGGTCGTGCGCGCGGGCGATATTCTGGCTGTGCTGGATGGCACGATTGCCAATGCCGACAGCCAGACCGCTCAGGCCCGCCAGCGTTCCGCCGAGGCCTCGGTTGCGGCGGCTCAAGCCGGTGCGAACGAGGCGCAAAAGGCCTTTGGTCGGGCAAAGTCGCTTTCGGCTTCGGGCTATGCCAGCGATGCCAGTTTGCAGGCCGCAACCGCAAGGGCTCAGTCGGGTCAGGCCCAGCTTGATCTGGCCAAGGCTCAACTGGCAGCGGCCCGGTCTGATGCCAACCGCGCCAGCCTGCAACTGGGCAAGTTTGTCATTCGCGCGCCGTTTTCGGGTGTGGTGATCGATAAGGCCGCCCAGGCCGGAGAAATCATCTCGCCGCTTTCGGCTGGCGGTGGTTTTACCCGGACGGGCATTTGCACCATAGTCGATATGGACAGTCTCGAAATCGAGGTCGATGTGAATGAGGCCTATATTGGCCGCGTTACGGCCGGGCAAAAGGTTGAGGCTGTGCTGGATGCCTATCCAAACTCTGTCCTGCCCGCGCGTGTGATTGCCACCATACCCGCAGCCAGCCGAGACAAGGCCACTGTGCGGGTGCGTATTGCGTTTGATGGCAAGGATGTTCGCATCCTGCCTGACATGGCCGTCAAGGTCACATTTGTGGAAAAACCGGCCTGATCGGGGCAAAAGAGGAGCGCGGCATGTCCGACCTAATCAAACTGTCCAATGTCACCAAGACCTATACCCGCGGCAAGGAATCGATCAGCATTTTCGAAAAGCTGAACCTGACCATTCCCACGGGTGACTTTGTCGCCATTATGGGTCCGTCCGGTTCGGGCAAGACGACCTTGCTAAACCTTCTCGGCGGCACGGATCGCTGTGACAGTGGCGAGATCGTGTTTGATGGCGAGCATATTGAGGGCTATTCAGAGGGCCAGCTTGCGGCTTGGCGGGCGCGTAATGTCGGTTTCATCTTTCAGTTCTATAATCTGATGCCCGTGCTGACGGCGGCGCAGAATGTTGAGTTGCCGCTGATGCTGACCTCGCTGCCGTCGCAAAAGCGCAAGGACAATGTCGCGACCGCCTTGAAGATTGTCGATCTGTCCGACCGGGCAGGGCACAAGCCCAAGGAATTGTCCGGCGGTCAACAGCAGCGCGTGGCGATTGCCCGGGCCATCGTGTCGGACCCCAAGTTTCTGCTTTGTGACGAACCGACCGGGGACCTGGACCGGGCCACGGCCAATGACATCTTAAAGACCTTGCAACAGCTCAATCGCGAACTGGGCAAGACCATTATCATGGTCACTCACGATCCCGAAGCGGCCCGATTTGCCACCCGCACCCTGCATCTGGATAAGGGGCAATTTGTCGAGGTGACGTCATGACCGATCTGGATCTGGTTTGGAAAAACCTGTTTCGCAAGCCGCTACGCACCAGCCTTTTGATCGTTTCGATCTTTATTGCCTTTCTGATTTTTGGCCTGCTGGTCAGTGTCAATGTGGCGCTCAATCGGGCAACGGAAACCGGCTCGGCCAGTAATCGGCTGATCGTCGCCAATAAGATCAATTTCACCCAGCCCCTGCCAATCGCCTATCTAAACCGCATTGCCGCGATCAAGGGCGTGACGGCAGTGACGCATCAAAGCTGGTTCGGAGCCTATTACCAGGACGCGGCCAAGAGCCGGTTTGTCGGGTTTGCGGTGGAGCCTGAGACCTATACCGCCATCTATGCCGACCAGGTCAAGATGGCACCCGGCCAGCGTGAGGCCTTTATCAAGGAGCGCACCGGCGTCATTGTCGGCAAGGCCCTGGCCGAACGCTATGGCTGGCGTCTGGGCCAGACCATTCCAATCAGTTCCAACATCTATAGCCAGCCCAATGGTCGGCGCAGTTGGGATATGAAGATTGTCGGCATATTCAGCGGTGCCAAGCCGACGGACCCTACGACGGCGCTGTTTTTCCATTATGACTATTTCAATGAAAGCCGGTCGTTTGGCCGCGATACGATTGGAACCGTCAATGTCATGACCGCGTCGCCAGACCTTAATGACTCCGTCGCCAAGGCGATTGATGTGACCTTTGCTAATTCGCCCTATGAGACCTCGACCGTGGATGAAAAGACCTTTTCGCGCGCTTTCTTGAAACAGGCTGGCGATCTGAACTTTATCATCACCATGGTGGTGGCGGCGGCCTTTGCTGCGATCTTGATGATTGTTGGCACAACCTTGGTCTCGGCTGTGCGGGAGCGGACCAAGGAGATTGGGGTGATGAAGACCCTGGGCTTTCCGGGGCCAAGGGTTCTGCGCATGGTGCTGGGCGAGTCGGTGATGTTATCGGCCCTGGGCGGGATTCTTGGGCTGGGGGTAGCGGCCTTTATGCTGCAAGGCATGTCCAAATCACCGATTGGGGCCAGTTTTGGCGATCTTTCCATGACGGCGCCGGTGGCCTTGATCGGGCTTGGTCTAGCGGTGCTTTTGGGGGTGGTGACTGGACTGGTTCCGGCCTTATCGGCCTTAAGAATGAACATTATCGACGCCCTAGGTCGGCGATAGGGAGACGCGCCATGAGCCTGATGAGCCAGACCGGTTCGGTCATAATGATGAATGTGCGCTCCATCCCGCAAAGGCTGTGGATGTCGGTGGCGTCGGTGGTGTCCATTGCCCTGGTGGTAGCGGTCTTGCTTGGCTTTTTGGCGCTGGCCAATGGCTTTAGCCAGACGCTCAAGGGGTCGGGGTCGCCCAATGTGGTGATTGTGCTGCGTGATGGGTCTGAAGCCGAACTGAACAGTGTGATTGGCCGCGACCAGATTGATCTGTTGGCCGAAGGGCCGGGCGTCAAGCGTGCGGCGGATGGCAAGCCGCTGATCTCGGCCGAACTGATGCTGGTGGTTGACGGGATCAAGAAGTCATCGGGCACCAAGGCCAATATGCCTCTGCGCGGTATTGGCCCCAATGGCCTGGCTGTGCGCAGTCAGGTCCGGATGCGCGAGGGCCGCATGTTCACGCCCGGCTCAAACGAGATCGTCGTGGGCGCGGGCCTATTGCGCGAATTTGCCGGTTTTGAAATGGGCAAGACCATCCGTTTTGGTGCCCAGACCTGGCGGGTCGTGGGGGTGTTCGAGGCCCCCGGTACTGTGTTTGAGTCCGAACTTTGGGCCGATGCGCCGGTGGTGCAGAGCCTGTTTAATCGCGGCACCAGTTTCCAGACTGCCCGCATTGCCTTGACCAGCCCAGCCGCCATGCCGGCCTATCTGGCCTATCTCAAGTCCGATCCGCGCTTGCAACTCAAGGCCCAGAGCGAACAGGCCTATTTCGCCGCCCAGGCCGAACGCTCGGGGCTTTTGATCAAATATGTGGGCTGGCCCTTGGGTCTGATCATGTCGGTTGGAGCCTTGGCCGGGGCCTTGAACACCATGTATGCTTCCGTGTCCTCACGCGCGACCGAGATTGCCACCCTGCGTGTCATCGGCTTTTCCGGATTTTCCGCCTTTATGGGAACCATGTGTGAGGCTCTGGTCCTGTCGGCGCTCGGCGCGATCCTGGGCACAGCAGTCTGTTCGCTCTTGTTCAATGGCCTGTCGGCCTCAACCCTTGGCGCAGGCTTTACCCAGGTGGCTTTCCGGCTTCAGGTCGGGCCAGAACTGGTGGGCCAAGCGGTGATACTCGCCCTGGTGATCGGCTTTGTCGGCGGGGTGTTTCCAGGGCTTCGCGCCGCGCGTCAAAGGCCGCTCTTGGCGCTTTAGGCACTCTGGTTGAGGCTGAGGGCCGTGCTCGGCCCGTGGGTCTGGGCGGCGCTGGGGCCATAGCCTGACCCGGTGCAGCGCGCCGCCGCGACCTCGTGGGCGATTGCTCGCACCACGCCTTCGGTCACGGTCTTGGCGGCCTTGATCGCTTGGCCATGCCGCGCCAGCACGGCATCAAACGCCTCGGTGGCCTGAATAAGCGCAATCCGGTCCTGGCGTGTCGTGCCCTGCAAGACCTGCGGGGCTTCACGTAGCCGACGAGATTCATGCCGATAGAGATTGGCCAGCCGTGTCGTCTCGGCCAGGGTCTGGGCCACGTCCAGGGGCCGATTGCGCTCAAACGCCTGACATTCAAGGCCAAGCCGCTCGGTCAGGTCCAGGGTCAGGGCCAGGATATGGTCAAGACGCTGGCTTGCCGTCTGGTTATCGGGGTCTTGGCCAAGATCGGTCTGCGCCATCATGGCCTGGCCTGCGCCGTCAGGCCCTGAAGTGTCAGTATTTCCTTTTGTATGGCGCCGCCAAGGCCAATGCCGCCAGCCTTTATGATCTGCTTGGCATAGGCGTCTGTCAGAAAGGACTTGAACGCCGCTTCACCCTCGCCGCCGCCAAATGGGGCGGATGCCTTGATCCCGTCAAACATGTAGGACAGGGCATTGGACAGATAGGAGGCCTCAAAATCCTGCGCGGTTTTGCGGATCCTGGCCATGGTTTCGGGGTCTGCCGAGCGCGCCTGACCAAGGCTTGGAGCCGCCGCAACCGGGCGCAGCAGATTGGGCGAAAGGCTGATCGGGCTTAGGGCCATTACATCACCTCAATATCGGCCTGCAAGGCACCTGCGGCCTTGATGGTCTGGAGGATGGCAATCATGTCACGCGGCGTGACGCCCAATGTGTTCAGCGCCTTGACGAGTGAGGAGAGGGAGGCCCCGTCCTTGAGGGTCAAGAGCTGCTTGCCGGTTTCTTCACTGACCGTGACCGTGGACTGCGGCACGACCTGTGTCGTTCCGCCGGCAAGGGCATTGGGTTGACTGACGGTTGGGCTTTCCTGAACCGAGACCGTCAGATTGCCTTGCTGCACAGCGACGGTGGAAATGCGGACATTCTCGCCCATGACAATGACCCCCGCGACCTCATCAATCACGACCTTGGCAATATTGTCGGGCTGGACATCAAGCGACTCAATCTGGGTAACAAAGGCGACCATGTCCAGGCCTCGGGGCGGTTGCACGGTGACAATGGTGGGATTGTCGGCAAGGGCTGATCCGGGATAGCGGGCATTGATGGTCTCGCTGATCCGCTTGGCTGTGGTGAAGTCTGGATTGCGCAAGGTCAGGCGCATCTGGCTCATCTGGCCAAGCTGAAAGCCGGTTTCGCGCTCGACCAGTGCGCCCCCGGCAATTCGGCCTGCGGTGGGAACGCCCTTGGTCACAGAAGACCCCGATTGGCCCGAGGCCGAGATCGACCCGGTCTGGACCGTCCCTTGCGCCAGGGCATAGGCCTCACCATCGCCGCCGAGCAGGGGTGTGACCAGCAAGGTCCCGCCCAGCAGGCTTTTGGCATCGCCAAAGGCTGAGACGGTGACATCGATCTTAGACCCGCTGGCTGCAAAGGCCGGCAGACGGGCTGTGACCATGACGGCGGCAACATTCTTGGTATTGAGATTGGCATCGCGGGTATTGACCCCCAGCCGCTCCAGCATGGCCTCTATGCTCTGCTTGGTGAAGGGCGCGTTACGCAGGGAGTCGCCTGTGCCGTTCAGGCCAACCACAATCCCATAGCCGACAAGTTCATTGTCACGAATGCCCTCGAACTCGACAATATCCTTGATCCGCGAGCGGGCCATGGCCGGGGGCGCGGCCAGACTGATCAGGGCTAGGGCCAAAACGACACGTTTCAAAATCGAACCGGGGTGAACCATCAATCCTGCTCCTTTAGCTATTCTAGGCGCAATCAGGCCTATGCCCTCTTGTCCAAGCGAAAGGCGTGCCAGTTTTTGCTAGAAAAATACCTATTAGATTCAATGCCTTTTTCGGCCGACGCGGCTGGGTTGAAGATTCCTCGGCAAAACTTGCCGGGCATTAAGCTTACGGAAAGGCCATGGCTTGAGACTGACGCCAAGGCGCGGCTCGGCTGCGCCGAACCTCAAGCAATCGGACGCGGTCGCCATGAAGATTAACGGCTCCAGCCCCATCGGCTCCAGCGGTTCAAACCGCGCGGCCACGCCCAACGGCGGCGGTGGGTTTCGGCTGGTGCAAACCGAGGCGCTTGATGATGCGGGGGGCACGGCCCGCGCCGCCAGTCCCGCCGCGATTGGATCGATTGGTGCCTTGATCGCGCTTCAGGCCGTCGGTGGTTCAGTTGAGCGTCGCCGCCGCGCCGTTCGCCGCGCCGACAAGATTCTTGACCTGCTAGACGCGGTAAAGATCAGCCTGCTCGAAGGCGAGGTTCCGGCCAGCGCGCTTGGCGATCTGGTCACGGCGGTGCAGCAAACCCGCGACTCAACCGACAATTTAGGTCTTGAAACGGTTTTGAACGAGATCGAAACCCGCGCAGCGGTTGAAATCGCTAAATTACAATCCCGATAATCGCTATTAATCACAGCTAATTGCAGCCAATTTCAACCATATCGTCGTTCTGTAACGAGGTGCGTTGATCCGAACCGATGTTTTGGTATAAGCGGCGTCGCTTCAGCACGGAGCGTCAAATAGAGAGCGTGAGGACGTCCATGACGACGGCCACAGTGCAGGTGGATATGTCTACCTATCGTCCCACGGAGGACGAAGAGTTTATGTCTCAGCGTCAACGCGCCTATTTCAGGCAAAAGCTGTTGGCCTGGAAGCAAGACATTCTTGACCAGTCGAAAGAAACCCTGTCGCACCTGCAACAGGAAACGGAGAACCATCCCGATATTACCGACCGCGCCAGTTCGGAGACCGATCGGGCGCTGGAGCTTCGCACCCGCGATCGACAACGTAAGCTCATATCCAAGATTGAGGCCGCGATCCGGCGCATTGAGGATGACTCCTACGGCTATTGCGAGGAAACGGGTGAGCCGATCAGCCTGGCCCGGCTCGAAGCCCGGCCTATTGCCACGCTCAGCCTTGAGGCACAGGAACGTCACGAGCGGCGCGAGCGCGTCCACCGCGACGACTAGCACCAGACCTGTGGCCCAGATGCCGAAATGGCGCTAGGCTAGGTTTTGATCTTGCGACCCTGTCCAGACACGCACGGGGTCGTCTTCCAGCTATGAAAGACCGCCTATGACCGTCAAGGTCCGCTTTGCCCCATCGCCGACGGGTCGCATCCATGTCGGCAATATCCGCGCCGCCCTGACCAACTGGCTGTTTGCCCATCGCCATGGCGGTGTGTTTGTCCTGCGGATTGACGACACCGATCTTGAGCGCTCGACCCAGGCCTTTGAGGACGGTATCGAGACCGACCTGACCTGGCTGGGCCTGACCTGGGATGAGCGCTATAACCAGTCCAAGCGTTTTGACATCTATCAAGCAGCGGCTGAACGCCTCAAGGCCATGGGCAAGCTCTATCCTTGTTATGAGACCGGCGAGGAACTGGATCGCCGACGCAAGGTGCAGTTATCTCGCGGCCAGCCGCCAATCTATGACCGGGCAGCCTTGGCCCTAAGCTCAGCCGACCTTGCCGCCTTGCAAGCCGAAGGGCGCAAGCCGCATTGGCGTTTCAAGCTCGATGGTCGGCGGGTCAAATGGACCGATCTGGTGCGTGGCGAGTGCGATGTCGATACCACCTCCATGTCCGATCCGGTCCTGATCCGTGAAGACGGGGCCTTTCTCTATACCCTGCCATCGGTGGTCGATGATCTTGAAATGGGCATTAGCCATGTGGTGCGCGGCGAGGATCACGTAACCAATACCGGCGTCCAGATAGAGATTTTTGAGGCCTTGGGTGGCACGGCCCCGATCTTTGGGCATTTTTCCTTATTGGTCGGCACAGACGGTGAGGCCCTGTCCAAGCGGCTGGGGTCCATGTCGATCATGGATATGCGCGACAAGGGCTTTGAGCCGCTGGCGGTGACATCGCATCTGGCACGGCTGGGCACCAGCGATCCGCTCGAAGCCATGGCCTCGCTGGAGGTTTTGAGCCAGACCTTTGACTTCTCCAAGCTTGGCCGTGCGCCGGCGCGCTATGACCCAGCCGATCTTGAGCGGCTGAACGCCCAGGTCCTGCATGCCATGCCCTATGGCCAGGCCAAGCCTCGGCTGGAGGCTTTGGGCGTTGATCTGGGCGAGGCCTTCTGGTTGGCCATTCGCACCAATCTGGCCATGTTTACCGATGTGAGCGCGCTTGCGCGTCTGGTGGCCGGGCCGGTGACACCGATCATTGAGGATGCGGCGTTTATCGGCCAAGCCCTGGCCCTATTGCCCGCCCAATTTGATGACAGTGTCTGGAGCGATTGGGTGGGCGCGGTCAAGACGGCGACAGGGGCCAAGGGCAAGGGCCTGTTCCAGCCCCTGC
Organism: Caulobacteraceae bacterium; assembly: GCA_044346445.1. GTDB lineage: Bacteria > Pseudomonadota > Alphaproteobacteria > Caulobacterales > Caulobacteraceae > CAISGS01. The sequence goes on along the minus strand of JBIIZD010000013.1, from coordinate 13,001 downwards.
GGCGGGCCTTGACGGGCATGGACCATGGCCCTGAAATGGGCCCGCTTCTGGTCCTGATCGGCCGCGAGCGCGCGGCAGCGCGTCTGGCCGGTCAGACGGCCTAGGTCAGGTTAGATCTGCGGCCTGGGGCATCATGTTCACATCGCCGGTTTCATCCAGCATGGTGCGCAAGGCCGGTAGCAGGTCCTCGACCTTGTCCACTGAGCGCCAGGCGGCTCGGAAGGCAGCGGGCGTCAGGTGGCCTTCAATCGTATGGTCGATCAGGTCGAACAAGGGTTGCCAAAACCCTTTCTGGTCCAGAAATACAATGGGTTTGCGGTGCAGGTCCAGACGTCGCCAGGACAATAGCTCGACCACTTCTTCCAAGGTTCCAATGCCGCCGGGCAGGACGACAAATGCGTCGGACTGCTCAAACATCATCATTTTGCGTTCATGCATCGAGGTAACCACCACGGTCTCGACCTCGTCATAAAGCATTTCGCGGCTGCGCAGGAATTGCGGCATGACGCCCAGCACCTTGCCGCCGTGATCATGGGCCGCCTTGGCCACAGCCCCCATCAGGCCCACCCCGCCGCCGCCATAGACCAGGCGCACACCCTCAGCCGCGAGACCTTGACCAAAGGCTGAAGCCGCATCCAGAAAATCTCGATCCGCGGCATTGGATGAACCGCAATAAACGCATACAGAGGAAAGGCTTGAGGTCGAAATAACCATGAGGTTCGGGTTCCAGATCCAGACAGTTAGTGTTGTGAGTCGAGGCGGCCACCATAGCCGACTGTGTTCGTATCGGCGCGTCTATTCAAGGTTGGATTGATGAAGAGTTTGTGTCTGACCGTGCGGCGGTGTTCTGTCCTGTTTGCGACCTTGGGCGCGGTGATGTTTTTGAGCGGCTGTGCTCCGGCCCCAGAGTCCCCGAACAGCAAGGCCCCGAACACTAAGGCCCCAGAGCAGGATCTGGGATATCTGCGTGCGCCTGTGCTGACCTCGGCGCGGGTTTTGGTCGGTACGGTGCTGCTTAAAGGACGGGCGGCCAATGGGGCCAGGGTTAGGCTGTCCAACCCCTATGGCCAGGCCCTGGGAACCACGGCAAGCGATACGGGTGATTGGTCTATCGAGGTTCCCACCGTGGTCAATCGCGCCGAGGCTTTGCAACTCTATGGCCTTTCGCAGGATCGCGACGGGCGAATGGTCCAGGCCGAGGGCTATATTGCCGTCTTGCCAGACCCTGTCATGCCCGCTGTACTGCTGCGAGCGGGCACCGGAGCGCGGCTGATCGGCCCCAAGGGCGCGCGTATTGCCTCGGTACTTATTGCCGATTTTGACGGGGGTGGCGGCCTTGCTGTTTCCGGCCAGGCAGCGGCAGGGCAGGCCGTCAAGGCGGGGCTTGACGGGGTATGGCTTGCGCAAGCGCGCGCCGATCGGGATGGCCATTTTAGCTTTGCCCTGCCTGGCGCAACGCGGCCCGGTGAGCATCAGGTCAGCGTGCAACTGGGTGCGCGCACCTTGATCATGCCGCTAGACATTCAGGCGGTGAGGTTGGAGGCTGGTCGGCTCTATCAATCGGCGCAATTAAACGGGGGGTGGCGCATAGACTGGACCACGCCCAGCGGCGCAGTGCAGTCCACTGTGATCATGGTACCAAGCCCGCAAGGAAAAGTATGAGCCTGCGTTTTTCTGCGCCTTCGCGACGGGAGTCGGTCGCTGGAGCTATTTCGGAACCGGCTAGTCGGTTTCGAGCGCTAGAGGTCTTGGCCGATCTTTGGCGCTTGGTGATCCGGTCAAAAGCGCCGCATCTCAAGACCCGCTTGGGCATAGCCTTGGCCCTGACCCTGGTCGGCAAGGCCTTGGGCGTGGTCGCGCCCTTGCTTCTGGGCGCGGCCGTCAATCGGCTGGCCAAGGGACAGGATGCGGCGACCCAGCTTGCCCTGACCTTTAGCGGCCTGGCCATGGGTTGGGCCTTGATCCGAATGCTTGCGGCCATTGCGCCCCAGGCCCGAGACGCCGTCTTTACGCCCCTGGCCCAGGCGGCTCAACAAAGGGCGGCAACCGAGACCTTTGCCCATGCCCTGACCCTGTCGATGGATTTTCACCAGACCAAGCGGACAGGCTCGCTGTCGCGGGTCATTGATCGCGGCGCGCGTTCTATCGATTTTCTGCTGCGCACCTTGGTGTTTAATCTGGCCCCGACGGCACTGGAACTGGTCATGGCTGCGATTGTGCTGGCCAAGGCCTATGATTGGCGTTTTGCCGCTACGGCGGTCTTGACCGTCACGGTCTATGGCGTTTTGACCTTTGCCATTTCCGACTGGCGGATTGGCCATCGCCGCGCCCTGAATGAAGCCGATTCTGAGGCTGCGGGCCGGGCAGTCGATGCCTTAATGAATTACGAGACCGTCAAGACCTTTGGCGCCGAGGCAAGGGCGGCGGCGACCTATGATCAGGCCTTGAGCGGTTATTCCAAGGCCTCGGTTCAGGCCAATACATCCTTAGCCTTGCTCAATGGTGTTCAGGCCGTGGTGATGAATATAGGCTTGGCGATTATGGCTGTGCTGGCCGGCATGGAGGCCATGGCAGGAAGGATGGGGCCAGGCGATGTTACCGCAGCCATACTGATCCTGATCTCGCTCTATGCGCCCCTGAACATACTCGGCTTTGCCTATCGCGAAATCCGCCAGTCCTTTATCGATATGGAGGCCATGCTCGATCTGACGCGGCAAAAACCGGATGTGGCCGATGCCCCAGATGCCATTGACCTGCCGCAGGCGCTGGATCGGCGCGGCGGGGATGTTGTATTCAAGGGCGTGTCCTTTCGCCATGATGCCCGCTCAGAGGGCTTGAACGATGTCGGCTTTCACATTGCTCCGGGCACGACCACGGCCTTGGTGGGGCCATCTGGCGCTGGTAAGACTACGCTGGTGCGCCTGGCCTTGCGGTTGATCGATCCACAAGCGGGGCAGGTCCTGTTGGACGGGATTGACCTTAGGCAGTTAAAGGTCGCGGCTCTGCGCCGGGCTGTGGCCCTGGTGCCGCAGGATGTGGCCCTGTTCAATGACAGCTTGCGGGCCAATATCGCCTTTGCCCGGCCAGAGCTTGACGATGCCGCGATCTGGGCCGCTGCCGAGGCTGCCGAGCTTGGCAAGTTTATCAAGGGACTGCCTGAGGGCATGGCGACAAGGGTGGGGGAGCGGGGACTGAAGCTGTCTGGGGGCGAGCGGCAAAGGGTTGGCATTGCCCGCGCCTTGCTGGCCGATCCGCGTGTCCTGATCCTTGATGAAGCCACCAGCGCGCTGGACAGCCGCACCGAGCAAGCCATCCAGGCCACCCTGCGCCGCGTCCGCCAAGGCCGAACCACCCTGGTCGTCGCCCACCGCTTGTCGACCATTGCCGATGCTGATGAAATCCTGGTGCTGAAGGCCGGGCGCGTGGTCGAGCGCGGCACGCATCAGGCCTTGATTACGCTGGGCGGTGAGTATGCTTCGCTTTGGCGCAAACAGACGCGAAAGACCTCAGGCGTTTAGACCTTGGCCAGACCAAGCTGGATCACATTGGTGCGTTCGGTGCGAAAACCGGCCTCGCAATAGCTGAGATAAAACTGCCAGAGACGTCGGAAGCGCTCGTCAAAGCCAAGGGGCTTGATCTCGTCCCAGGCCGCCTGAAACCGCTCGCCCCATTGGACCAGGGTGTCGGCATAGTCTTGGCCAAATCGGGAAATATTACGCCATTCCAGCCCAGCCTTGTCGGTCTCCTGACGCAGGCGTTTCTCGCTTGGCAGCATACCGCCGGGGAAGATGTATTTCTGGATAAAGTCGGCGCGGCTACGATAATCCGCGAACAGCTCGTCCTTTATCGTAATGATTTGCAGGCCAGCTTGGCCGCCGGGGGCCAAGATATCATGGATCTTGTTGAAATAGGTTGGCCAGTATTTCTCGCCGACCGCCTCGAACATCTCGATGGAGGCCACCTTGTCGAACGCGCCCTTGACGTCTCGATAATCGATCAGCTGAATGTCGGCCTTGTCGGCTAGGCCAGCATCGAACAGGCGCTTTTTGGCAAAATCGTGTTGGGCCTGGGAGATGGTAATGCCGGTAATCCTAGCCCCGACCTCCTTGGCGGCAAATTCGGCAAACCCGCCCCAGCCACAGCCGATTTCGAGCACGCTTTGACCCGACTGCAGATCAATCGAGCGGGCAAGGCTGGCATATTTATTGTGCTGAGCGGCCGTCAGGCTCTGGCCCGGCGTTTCAAACCTGGCCGAGGAATAGGTCATGGAGGGGTCAAGCCAGCGGGCATAGAAGGCATTGCCCAGATCATAATGAGCATGGATATTGCGCTGCGAGCCCTGTTTGGAATTGCCATTCAGCAGGTGGCCGATGAAGTTGACAATCGAAACCAGCGGATTGCCCTGAACCAGCCTGGTCAAGTGATCCCAGTTGGACGTGAAGGCCTGCAAGACCGCAGACAGGTTGGGGCTGTCCCATTCCTTGGCAATAAAGCCCTCGCCAAAGCCAATATCGCCGCCAGCCATAACCCGGCCGACAAAGCGAAAATCATGGATGATGAGTACGGCCTCTGGCCCGGTCTCCTTGCCCTGTACCTTAAAGGCCCGGCCCGATGGCAGCACAAAGCTGAGGGAGCCATAGCGCCAATTGTCATTGGATACGCGCACGGCCGTCTTGAAGGCGGCAGGGGCCTTGCGCATTTCTGACAAGGCCCAGACCTCGGCCGTCATGGGCGCGATCGTGTCGGGTGTATAGTTCACAGCAGCGGCAATCGACATCAACTCACCTAAGATACAGAGCGGGAGACCTTGCCCAGGCTTTTGCCTGCCTGTGGCCCCGGAGGCCGGGCACCGAACACGGCACCCTTGATCCAGAGGCGCAGGGCCTCCCAGTGAATGGCAACAACCACGCCCAGGGTCATGAAGGGCATGGTCAAGAAAAGTTTAACCAACTGCCCGTCCGTCAAGTCGAGGCGGCGAGCAACCAGTGTGGCCGTAAAGTCTATTTCACCGCCGACCTGTTTGAGAATCGTCAGATTGAATCGGTCCTTCGGATCGGTAACGATGAATTTATAGCCCCCCTCGACTCGATAAAAGGGCGAAACATAAAGGGCCTTGTCCGCATATTGGTGTTCTACATCTAGGCCGTCCGCAGGCAAGGCATAGGCATGGGTCTGACCAAATGTGTTGTTAACCTCGTAAATCACCGCCCTCAATACGTCTTTGTCATCATGGACAAAAAACAGCGAAATGGGGTTGAAGACCAGGCCAAGCACTCTTGGGAAACACAGAAGGCTGATGCGGTGGGTCTGAACCTTAAGGTCCAACTGGTCCAGAACGCCCTGGACCCAGACCCTGAGGCTTGAGCCATCCCTGGCTCCATGATCACGTGCGGCAAAGGAAAACAGGCCAAGCCGGCCATTGCGAAGGGTCTTTAGACCCTTAAACGCCGTGTCCAGATGATCGACATCCACCAAGATCTGAAACACATTATAGCTGAACCTGTGCGCCCTTGGCTGGGTGCGCAGGTGGGTGGTCTTGCCCAGATAAAGCCGGGCTAGATCGGTCACGCCCGCAGGCTCTTGCGCGCCGGGGTCTTGGCTTTTGCCGTTTCCAGATCGGGCAGGGGCCCGCCCGGAATCCGATGATCGACAAACGCCCAAGGCACCTTGCCGCCCAGCGCTAGGGCGACCCGCAGGCCCGCCGTTAGCCCGTCTTCGTGAAAGCCATAGCCAAGCCAGGCCCCGGCATACCAGACCCCGCCGCGCCCCTGTATGCGGTTGAACTGGCGCTGTGAGGCCAGGGCTGGGTTATCAAATTGCGGATGGGCATAGTCATAGACGCCAAAGGTCAGGGCCGGGTCTGGGGCCTTGGGCGGGTTGAGCGTCACAAACAAGGGCCGCTTGGGGTCAATGGCCTGAAGCGTGTTCATCCAGTAGCTGACCACGCCGCCTGTGCTGGCCCCGGCGGTGTGCAGCACATTCCAACTGCCCCAGGCCGCTTTTCGCCTCGGCATAAGGCTAGGGTCGCGGTGCAGATAGGCCGTGTTTGGCGCATAGCGGATCGCGCCCAAAAACGCCTGTTCTTCGGCATCAGCATCGGTCAGGGCCGCAAGGCTCTCATCCGAGTGACAGGCCATGATCACCTGATCAAAGCGCTCAGTGCGGCCTTGGCCATCCGTGACCTCGACCTGATTGCCAAGGCGCTGAACCGTGACATCACCCGCACCAGCGCGGATCTTGTCGCCGAGCAGGGCGCGCAGCTTGTTAATATAGGACCGACTGCCGCCCTTGATGGTGCGCCAACTGGGCTGAACCATCTGCAACAGATCGTGATTGGCAAAGAACCGCAAAAAGCTTTCAGCGGGAAAGGCCATGATCTGGCCCTCGGTGCTTGACCAGATGGCTGCCCCCATGGGCAGGATATAGTGGTCGATAAAGCCCTTGCTATAGGCTCCAAGACTTAAGTACCCGCCAAGTGTCAGGTCGCCGACCCGCCCGGACTGAAGGTCCTGCGCCGCCGCCTTGTTAAATCTTTGCATGTCCAGCAAGAGCCGCAAAAAGGTCGGGCGCACCAGATTGCGCTTTTGCGCAAAGACCCCGTGCGGGAAGTTTGACGACCATTCGGTGCCAGATCCCGAAAACGCAAAACTCATATCCGTGGCCATGCTTTCCACATCCAGAGCGTCTAACAGGCCGATCAGATTGGGATAATTCTTCAGGTTATAGACGATAAACCCGGTATCCACATCGATGGACTGGCCGTCATAATCAATCGTCACCGTATTGGAATGGCCGCCAATCCGCTCTGATTTTTCATAAACGACAACATTGTGTTCCGCCTGCAGGGCATAGGCGGCCCCAAGGCCAGACACGCCAGAGCCGATAATCGCGATCTTCATGGAACCTCGTCCGTGTGCAGTGTTTTTAAGCGGCCATAGGCTTCCAGCGCCCGATTGCGCGCCAGACTATGGTCGATAAGCGGTTTTGGATAGGTGGTGCCAAGGCTTATGCCCGCCGCCCTTAATTCGAGGCTTGAGGCCTCCCACGGGCGATGGATCAGCTTGTCCGGCAGGCCCGCCAATTCGGGGATCCAGCGGCGGATATAGGCCCCCTTTGGATCAAATTTCTCGCCCTGGCTAAAGGGGTTGAAAATGCGAAAATAGGGCGAGGCATCAGCGCCTGTGCCCGCTGTCCATTGCCAGCCCGCCGCATTATTGGCCAGATCCGCATCGAGCAGCGTATCCCAAAACCAAGACTCGCCCTCGCGCCAATGGATTAGCAAGTGCTTGACTAGGAAGGAGGCGACAATCATCCGCACCCGGTTATGCATCCAGCCTGTGGCCCAAAGCTCGCGCATGCCTGCATCGACCATGGGATAGCCGGTCAGGCCCTTTTGCCAGGCCTTGAGGCCCCCAGCATCGCTCAGCCAGCTAAACCCATCAAAGCCGGGCTTGAAGTTTTGCGTGGCAATGTGGGGGAAATGGAACAAGAGGTGATGATTGAACTCGCGCCAGCCGATCTCGGCTAGAAACTTGTCGCGGGCGCTGTCGTCCAGATCGCCCTGATGGCTGGTCATTTGCGCCGCAAGCCAGACCTGACGCGGGCTGATCTCGCCAAAATGCAGGTGCGGCGACAGGCGCGATGTGCCCAGCTTGCCGGGTTGATCGCGGCCCTCGGCATAGGCATTGGCGGGGCCGGACAAAAACTCATCCAGCCTAAACTGCGCGCCAGCCTCGCCCGGTTGCCAATCGTCAAACCCCTTCGACCAATCGGGATGGTTGGGATGCAGGCCCCAATCGTCCAAGCGGTCCGAGGTGGGCCAATTTGCGGGAGACGGGATTTGCACCGGAGCGGGCAGGGCGCTGGTCGCCGTCACCTTGGCCCTTGCGGCACGCCAATAGGGGGTAAAGACCTTGTATGGCCCGCCAGACCCGGTGGCCACGGTCCAGGGCTCGTTCAGCAAGGCCCCGTTAAACGAGGTAACCTCAAGCCCAAGCTCTTTCAGCGCGGTCTTGATCGCGGTATCGCGCGCCGTGGCGGCGGGCTCATAGAGCCGGTTCCAGACTATGGCCTCAGCGCCAGTGTCTTGCACAAGCGCCTTGATCACCTCGCCCGCCAAGCCTTTGCGCAGGATAAGACGTGCGCCCAAGGCTTCCAGATCGGTGGAGAGCGATTGCAGCGACCGGTTCAGCCACCACTGGCTAGCGGCCCCCATGGGCCTTTGTTCAGGGTCGGTATCGAGTACATAAAGCGCGATCACCGGCCTGCCGCTCTGAACCGCATGGGTCAGGGCCGGATGGTCACGCAATCTTAAATCCTGGCGAAACCAGAGCAAGATGGGCTTTGTTGAGAGATTAGCCGTCATGAACTGGTCGGTTCGCCCTTGTTTATGTATATGTCGCCAAACAGATATACGCTCAGAATCGTGTCCTGGATTAAGGGAATTTCCAAATGACCCAGACAGACGCCATAAAGCCGGTGGCCGCGCCTAATGCCACAGTGGTTATCAATACCCCAAACGGCGGCGAGGTGAAGATTGGCAATCAGCAAAAACTGACTGTGATTGCCGGTCCTTGTCAGTTGGAGAGCCGACAACATGCGCTTGAAACAGCGCATGCCTTGAAAGAAATGGCCCGGCGCCTCGGTATGGGCCTGATCTACAAGACCTCGTTCGATAAGGCCAATCGCACCTCGATCAGCACCCAGCGCGGGATCGGTCTGGAGCAGGCCTTGGATATATTTGCGGAAATCCGTGATGTGACCGGCCTGCCGGTCCTGACCGATGTGCACGAAGCGGCGCAGTGCGCCATTGCCGCCCAGGCCGTAGATGTACTGCAAATCCCGGCCTTTCTCTGCCGCCAGACCGACTTGCTGATTGCTGCTGCCGTGACAGGCAAGGCGGTCAATGTCAAAAAGGGTCAGTTTCTAGCGCCTTGGGACATGAAGAATGTGATCGGTAAGCTTTTGGCGGCGGGTAATCCCAATGTCATGGCCTGCGAGCGCGGGGCCTCGTTTGGCTATAATACCCTGGTGTCCGATATGCGCGCCTTGCCGATCATGGCCGAGATTGGCTGTCCGGTGGTGTTCGATGCCACCCATTCGGTGCAGCAGCCCGGCGGGCAGGGCGCGACCTCGGGCGGTCAGAGGCAGTATGTTCCGGTTTTGGCGCGGGCGGCGGTCTCAATCGGCGTGGCCTGTGTATTTGTCGAAACTCATCCTGATCCGGACAATGCACCCTCAGACGGCCCAAACATGGTACCCATGCATCAGTTTGAAGCCCTGATGGGGGACCTTTTGCGCTATGATCAACTCACCAAGGGCTGGTAAGGTCAGACCATGGACTTAACGACCCTTCAGGCCCATTTGGCGGCAATTTCCGGTCTCAAAATCGTCTGTATCGGCGATCTGATGATTGATCGCTATGTCTATGGTGACGTGGCCAGAATTTCGCCAGAGGCCCCAATCCCTGTACTGGCCAAGACGGCTGAGACGGTGATGCTTGGCGCGGCGGGCAATGTGGCGCGCAATATTGCGGCCTTGGGCGGTCAGGCTGTTTTGTGCGCGCCGATTGGCGATGATGCGGTGGGCCTAGAGCTTGCCGCCCTGGTCGCGGCGGAACCGGGCTTGACCGGCCATCTGGTCACCCAGTCAGAACGTCAAACCACGGTCAAGGTGCGGTTTGTGGCCAGCGGCCAGCAATTGCTGCGCCTTGATTCCGAAACCATTAGCGCCATTTCACCCAAGGCTGAGGCGGGACTGATCGCGGGCTTGCAGGCGGCGATTGCCGATTGCGGCGCGGTGGTATTGTCAGACTATGCCAAGGGCACGGTCACGACCGCTGTGATCACGGCGGCCCTTGCCGCTGCGGCCAAGGCGGGCGTACCCGTAATTGTCGATCCCAAGGGCAAAAGCTTTGCAAAATATGGCCCCGTAGACCTGATCAAGCCCAATGCCGGGGAATTGTCCTTGGCGGTTGACATGCCGGTTGATACCGATCTGCAGGTTGAGGCTGCGCTGTTAGCGGCCCTAGCCTCCTGCCAGGCCAAGGCCGTATTGGTCACCCGCGCGGCCCTAGGCATGTCCTTGGCTATCCGCGGACAAACCGTCTTACATTTTGGCGCTAAGCCACGAGAAGTCTTTGATGTTTCCGGCGCGGGTGATACGGGACTTGCGACCCTGGGCCTTGCCTTGGCGGCAAGGCTGGATCTGCCCAGCGCCATCGAACTGGCCATACTGGCCTCGGGCGTTGTGGTCGAAAAGGCGGGCACGGCGACGGCCAGCCCTGCGGACCTGATCGCTGCTGAACTGGCGGCCCATATGGCCCCGACCGAGGCCAAGATCGTCACGCCAGAATCCATGGTCCAGATTGTCAGTGGCTGGCGCGCTGCTGGCCTAAAGGTTGGCTTTACCAATGGCTGTTTTGATATTCTGCATCGCGGCCACGTTGCCTATCTGGCCCAGTCAAGGTCTTGGTGCGACCGGTTGATTGTCGGCTTGAACACTGACCGCTCGATCCAGGCGCTCAAGGGGCCGGATCGCCCGATCAATGATCTTGAATCGCGCGCCATGGTGCTGGCCGGTTTGGCGCATGTCGATATGGTTGTGCCTTTTGATGAGGATACACCGCTAAATCTCATTGCCGCGGCGCGTCCAGACGTTCTCATCAAGGGCGCAGACTATACTGAGGCCAATGTGGTCGGTGGTGATTTGGTCAAGGCCTATGGTGGACAGGTGCGGCTAGCGGCTCTGGTGGATGGTTATTCCACCACGGCGGCGATTGCGCGGTTCAAGAAGGACGCATCGTGATAAGAAGACTAATCTTGGTAACCGGCGGTGCCGGGTTTATCGGCTCCAATATTGTTGCCAATCTGCTCAAGGACCCATCGCTCGATGTGGTGGTTTGCGACCGGTTGCGCGGGGCCGAAACCGGCAAGTGGCGCAATCTGGCCAAGTCGGCCATCCATGATTTTTTAGATCCAGACCGTATCTGGGACTGGCTTGAGCGCAATCATCATGAACTCGAAGCTATTATCCATGTCGGGGCCATATCCTCGACCTCCGAGCCAGACGCCGACAAGATTATCCAGAATAATTTTTGCCTGTCCCGAGACCTTTTTCTCTGGTGCACCCTGCATCAGCGCCGCCTGATCTATGCCTCCTCGGCGGCGACCTATGGCGATGGCGAGGCAGGTTTTGACGATGATAACCGGCTTGCGGCCCTAAAGGCACTCAGGCCCCTAAACGCCTATGGCTGGTCCAAGGCCCTGTTCGATATATTCGTGGCGCGCGAGGCTGAGCATGGCCGCACCCCGCCGCAATGGGCTGGGCTGAAGTTTTTCAATGTCTATGGCCCCAATGAGTATCACAAGGGCGCCATGCGCTCGGTTGTTGCGCATATCTATCCCGATATTGCCAAGGGTTTGGCTATCCACTTGTTCCGCTCGCACAATCCAAACTATGCCGATGGCGGCCAGTTGCGCGATTTTGTCTATGTGCGCGATGTGGCCGATGTCGTGGTCTGGCTGCTGGATCATGCCGAGGTGAGCGGGATTTTTAATCTGGGTACGGGTCAGGCGCGCACCTTCCTTGACCTGGCCAATGCCGCCTTCAAGGCCGCAGGTCAGACGCCAAATGTCAGTTTTGTCGACACGCCCGAACTAATCCGCGACAAGTACCAGTATTTTACGCAGGCCAAGATGGAGCGGCTAAGGTTTGCAGGCTATACCCGCCCCTTTACCGCCCTAGAAGACGGAGTCGCCGATTATGTCGCCAACTTCCTGTCCCAGCCGGACCCTTATTTGTGAGCGGGTCTGATAATCCAGCCGTTCAATCGGCAGCCATGACCTTGATTGGGCAATATGGCGATGATGCCGAGGTGATTGCCGTGATGCGGGCCGCAGAACTGGCTGCAATCGGCGATGTTCAAGGCCTTGAACATTGGGACGCCGTGCGCGAGGCGATTATGGCCTTTGATGCAGGCGAGGGCACGCGCCAATAGGCTGATCCACCCTTGCCTAGGGGCATTGGACTGCTAAGGTTTGGTCCATAAGAAGCCTTTAAGGGAAAATGGAATGGTCGGGATTTCTGCCTGGGGGGCTTATGCTCCGCGCCTGCGCCTTAGCCGCAAGGCGGTTACCGCGGCCAATGCCTGGATCGCGCCCAACCTAGCCAGTAAGGGCAAGGGTGAGCGGGCCATGGCCAATTGGGACGAGGACGCCCTGACCATGGCGGTTGAGGCCTGCCGTGATGCGCTCGGCCCCGGCGATGACCGCAGTCATATTGACGCCCTCTATTTTGCCTCGACCACAGCGCCTTTTGCCGACCGTTTGAATGCAGGGATTGTTTCGGCGGCCCTTACGCTTGAGCGCACAAGCCAAGGCGTCGATATTACCGGCTCGCAGCGTGCAGGCCTAACCGCGCTTGGTCAGGCCCTGGCGGCGGTCAAGTCAGGTTCGGCCAAGGCGGCGCTTGTCGCGGGCGGTGATCACCGCCGGGCAAGGGCGGCTTCGACGCAGGAACTGGACTGGGGGGATGGGGCGGCGGCCTTTGTCGTGTCGGCTAAGGAACCCGTCGCCGACTTCATCGGTCACGGTGTGGTCACGGCCGATTTTGTCGATCACTTCCGAGGGGCCGATTCTGAATTTGACTATCAGTGGGAAGAGCGCTGGATCCGTGATGAGGGCATAGCCAAGCTGGCCCCGCCCGCGATCAAACAGGCCTTGGCGGCGGCGGGCCTCCGCGGCGAGGCCGTGACCCATTTTTGCTTTCCCTGCACCTTTGCGGGTCTGCCGGCCCAGGTCGCCAAGGCCTGCGGTATCCCGGCTGAGGCCGTTCAAGACAATTTGGCCGCGACCTTGGGCGAGGCGGGCGCGGCCCATGGCCTGATCATGCTGGCCCAGGCGCTCGAAAATGCCAAGGCCGGCGATATAATTGTCGCGGCGCAATTTGGTCAGGGTTGCGAGGCCCTGGTGTTTCGCGCCACCGGTCTGGTCTCGACCCGC
>JBIIZD010000171.1:0-2697 GCA_044346445.1 Caulobacteraceae bacterium | reverse complement strand
CGAGGTCACGGCCCTACCCAGCTTGTTCGAGCGCCTGCGCGGTCTTGGCCTGAGGTTTGTCGTGCTGTGCGATGATCTATCTTTTGAAGAAGGGGCCGCCGATGCCAAGGCCCTGAAATCAGCCCTGGAGGGCGGCGTGGCTGGTCCGCCGGACAATGTCTTGTTTGTTGCCACCTCCAACCGCCGCCACCTCATGCCCCGCGACCATGCCGAGGCCAAGGGGGCCATGGCGGCAGCCGAGGATGCGGAGGAAGAAGTTTCCGTCTCCGACCGGTTCGGGCTCTGGATCGGTTTTGCGCCCATGGACCAGAACGCCTATCTTGAGGCCGTGCGCGGCTATGCCAAACGGTTTGATCTGGTGGTCAAGGACCTGGACCGCCAAGCCCTGCAATGGGCGCAACTGCGCGGTGCCCGCTCTGGCCGGGTTGCCTGGCAGTTTATTCGGGATCTCGCCGGTAGCCTGGACCGCGACCTGACGCCCTAGCGCCCTAGCGTGGCATGACCAGCGCAGGGTCTACCGGCTTGGCCTTTTCCTTGGGCGACGGGGCGTAGCGCAGTTCAAAGTGAAGCTGGGGCGTCTCGACGCCGCCGGTCTTGCCCACCGCGCCAATATCCTGACCTTGCGCAATACGGTCCCTGATCTTGACCAGGGTCTTGGACAGGTGGGCATAGGCTGTGACCCAGCCGCCGTCATGCTTGATCAGCACCAGATTGCCAAAGCCAGGCACCAGATTGCCCGAATAGACCACATCACCGGCCGCAGCACTGCGGACCAGATCGCCTTCCTTGCCGGCAATATTGATCCCGTCATTGCGCTGACCGGTATCCTTGGGGCCAAAGCCAGAAACAATATCGCCGCGCACCGGCCAGATGAACCGGCCGCGACCCGAGGCGATAATCTCAGCCTCGGTCGGTGGTGCAGGCGCAGGATCGAGCACGGAGGCGGCTAGGCCGACGGTCGAGGCCACAATGGAGGTCGAAGCACTGGGCGTCGCAGCGCTGGGCGTCGCAGCACTGGGCGTGGCAGGCCGGGGCACAGATGAACTCGGCGTCGCAGGACCGGGCGTGACCGACGCCGAGACCCGCGCATTGGGCATTGCGCCCGTGGGCGGCGGAAAGATCGGACGCGGGGCGGGCGCTGGCGTCGCAGCCATCCCCGTGGGCTGGGCGGGGGCCTCGCGGGCCGGTTCGGGCTTATTGATCCCCAATGTGCCCAGATCAAGCCTTGGCTCTGGTGCTGGTGCTGGTGCTGGTGCTGGCATTGGCGCAGGCGCAGCCCTTGCCACGGAGCTCGTAGCCTCAGCGGGATACCGCCCCTTGATCCTTGCTGCGGCCTTCAGCTTGGCCAGACGCGCCGCCTCAGCCTTATCCATCGCCAACTGCTTTTCATTCGCCGCCTCGGCCTCGGCGACCAGATCGCGCGCTTCGGCGGGTAGGGCCAGCTTTTGACCGGGCTTGATCGGCGCCGTCGCACCGGTCTTGTTCACGGCAGCTAGGGAATCGACATCGACACCAAAGCGCTTGCTGATCGCATAGAGCGAATCACCGGGCTTGATCACATAGACCTTGGCCGCAGGCACCTTGATTGTGCGCCCAACCACCAATCCATAGGGCTTTTTGAGGCCGTTCATCTTGATCAGGGTTTCGGGCGTGACTTTCAACCGCTCGGCAATCGCATACACCGTATCGCCTTTAGACACCCGATAGGTATCTGGCCCCTCCAGCACCTTGCCGAGCGGGGTCTTGATATTCGACTTGACCTTGACCTTGGACTTGGACCGCTGAGCGGCCTTAGCCTTAGGTGATGCCTTGGCCTTTGGCTTGGCCTTTTGGGTTGATTTGGTCGCTGTTTTGTCAGCCTCGGACGCAGGCCTGGTCAAGCCGGGGCCGGCACTGGCAAGGGCCAGACTCGCTGCCAAGACAAGGGCCGAAGTCCAATTCATCAACTGCTTCATTACCGCTCCAGACAACATTCGCGGGAATCATCCCAAATTTGGACCGCTGATCTTAACCCGGGCCGCATCATACGCAAAACAAACAGCAATTCTGCCCTTCTACAATTCTTTGGCAACACCCTCCAATAAGGGCACAAACCGCACTTCGCAAAGCGTCTCAATGCTAAACCCGCCCTGGCCGTCGCCCGTATAGCGCTTCAGGGTCTGCACAGCCCCTCGGCCAATCGGCGCAACCAAGGTGCCTCTTGGCTTAAGTTGCTGCAATAAGGCCTTAGGCTCATCTGGTGCTGCTGCTGTGACCAAAATGCGGTCAAAAGGTGCCTGTTCGGGCCAGCCCTCGGCGCCATCACCAAATCGTGTAATCACATTGAGCAGATCAAGCTGGCGAAACCGCTGCTCGGACTCGCTCATCAAGGTGCGATAGCGTTCGACCGTATAGACATACCGCGCCAGCCGCGACAGCACGGCGGTCTGATAACCAGAGCCGGTGCCAATCTCCAATACCCGCGACCGGGACTCAATCCGAAGCGCCTGGGTCATGAGCCCGACAATAAACGGCTGGCTAATGGTCTGGCCGCAGGCAATCGGCAGGGCCGAATCCTCCCAGGTGCGTTCCTGAAACAGGTTCGGCACAAACAGCTCTCTAGGCGTCTTTTCCAACGCATCCAAAACCTTGGCATCGGTCACGCCTTGCGAACGCAGGCTCAGGATTAGGCGCGCGCGCTGGACCTCTTCTGTATCG
>JBIIZD010000092.1:0-10211 GCA_044346445.1 Caulobacteraceae bacterium | reverse complement strand
GGCGTTTGAGCGGGTCGTCAATACGCCAAAGCGCGGCATTGGCGACACGTCGGTCTCCAAGCTCTTGCAGATTGCCCGGCTGACCGGGGTTTCAGCCATGACAGCGGCCCGCCAGATTATCAGCACGGACGAACTGCCCGCCCGTACCCGCACTGCGCTTTCAACCTTTATCCGCGATATGGATCGCTGGCGCGACGAACGCGTCGGGGCTGACCATCAGCGCCTATTGGAAACCATACTCGAAGAAAGCGGCTATACCGACGCCCTGCGCGCCGACAAGGGGCCGCAAAGCCAGACGCGGCTGGATAATCTTAAAGAACTTGTCCAGTCCATGAGCGCGTTTGATACCCTGCAATCGTATCTGGAGCATGTGTCCCTGGTTATGGATATGGACCGGGGCGCAGGCGATGACGCCATCCAGATCATGACCCTGCACGGGGCCAAGGGGCTGGAGTTTCCGCTGGTTTTCTTGCCGGGCTGGGAGGAAGGCGTGTTCCCGTCGCAGCGCTCAATGGACGAAAAAGGCGAAAAGGGCCTCGAAGAAGAACGCAGACTTGCCTATGTCGGCATAACCCGCGCGCGCGAACAGGCGCGGATCTCGTTCGTGGCCAATCGCCAAGTCTATGGCCGCTGGACCTCGCAATTGCCCAGCCGCTTTGTCGATGAATTGCCGCTCGCCCATGTCGAGGCGGCCAGCGATACCGGCTATTATGGCGGCGGGCCCGGCATGCAGCAGCCGACGACCAGTCGCTGGGACGATAGCCCCAGCTTTGGCTCTGGTTATACCTCGCCCGGCTGGCGGCGGGCCCAGGAAAACAGCCGCGAACGGCCGCAAACAGGCCAGACGCGCAGCCCCATCATCGAAGGCCAAGGCCGACTGGTCGCCAACTCTGACCTGGCCAAGGCCAGCCGCTTTAACCTCGGCGAGCGCGTGTTTCATCAAAAGTTTGGCTATGGTCAGGTTTTGCTGGTCGAGGGCAACAAACTAACCGTCAGCTTTGACAAGGCCGGAGAGAAAAAGGTTATCGACAGCTTTCTTGAGGCTGGGTGACGTAAGGCCTATCGCAGCTTAGCGGCCCCATCTTGTGTTTTAGTGGATGGGGGACTATAAGCTTCACCCCGATCGACAAGGCCCACGGTCGGAACCTTCCTTTTTCTTGGGCGTACCTGAGCAAAAATCCGTTATGGAAAAAGTGCCTATGACCGCCGAGGGCTACCAAGCCCTTGACGCGGAATTGAAGCGTTTGAAGACCCAAGAACGGCCCAGCGTCATTGCGGCCATTTCTGAGGCGCGCAGCCATGGGGACCTGTCCGAAAATGCAGAATACCATGCTGCAAAGGAGCGCCAGGGCTTTATCGAGGGACGGATTGCCGAGATCGAGGACAAGATTGCCCGCGCTCAGGTGATTGACGTGTCCAAACTGTCTGGAAAACAGGTCAAGTTTGGGGCCACGGTCAGCCTGGTCGACGAAGATACCGACGAAGAGTCGCGCTATCAGATTGTTGGCGAACACGAAGCCGATGTGAAGATGGGCCGCATTTCGATCACGGCGCCGCTCGCGCGGGTCATGATTGGCAAGGAAGTCGGCGACATTCTCGAAGTGATCACGCCCGGCGGTGTAAAGGCCTATGAGGTGATGAAGGTTGAGTGGGTCTAGGGCGCAAGCGGCGACGCCTTCCCACCCAAGCCAACCCCTTGTTATCTGGGCCGTTTCGGACGGACGGGCTGGTATCCAGACCCAGGCCGTCGGTCTAGCCGAGGCTCTGGCCAGCGCGAGCGAGACCGCAGGACGTCAGGCGCAAATCGTGTCAAAGACCGTGGTCTGGAAGGGCAATATTGGCCGACTTCCAGCCGTGTTGAACCTATTGCCGCGCCGCTGGATCGAGCCTGGCTGTAAGATTACTCCGCCATGGCCAGATGTCTGGATCGCGGCGGGCCGAGCCACCCTTGCCCTATCGGTTCGTATGCGGGCCTGGTCGGCTGGCAAGACCTTTGTCGTGCAGATTCAAGACCCGCGCCTGCCCCTGAACAGCTTTGATCTGGTTGTCCCGCCCAAGCATGACCGGCTGACCGGTGAAAATGTGTTTTCTATTCTTGGCTCGCCGCACCGGGTCACGCCGCAAAGGCTTGCCAGCGAGTTGGTGCGGTTTTCTGACCAAATTGATCCCCTGCCCCATCCAAGAGTTGCGGTCCTGATCGGGGGGCGCTCCAAGGCTTTTGATCTCAGCCCAGAACGCGCCTCGGCCATGGCCCATGCGATTGAGGATGCGATTGGCCTTGCGGGCGGTAGCCTGATGATGACCTTTTCGCGCCGTACACCGGACAAGGCGCGCGCCCTGCTCACAGCCCGCCTGCGCCACCTGCCCGGCCTGATCTGGGATGGCACCGGGGAAAACCCCTATTTCGCCTTCCTGGGCGCGGCGGATCATATTTTAGTCACCGAAGACTCGACCAATATGGCGACCGAGGCAGCATCTACGGGCAAGCCCGTCTTTATTCTGAAAATGGATGGCAGCAGCCTGAAATTTGGCCTGTTTCATTCGGCGCTGGAAGGACTGGGCGCGACAAGGCCTTTCGACGGCCTGCTGCGGGGGTGGTCCTATGAGCCGGTGCGCGAGACCCAAAGGGCCGCCGCCGTTATTCTCGAACGACTGGCGGCCCCCAGATCCTAAAAGCGGCTAGGTTTCGCCAAGCGTCGCGCGAAGCATCCAGGCATGGGTTTCGTGTGCGTTTAGCCTTTGGGTGATCAGGTCCATGGTCGCCTGGTCACCGGCCAGTTCCGCTGCGGGAAAAGCGCTCCGTGCCGTTGCAATCACAATATCCTGGTCGGCCTTAAGCTCGCTGACCATGGCCTCCCAGTCCTTTTCACCATTACCGTCACGAATAGCCGTCAAATTGCCAAAGGCGCCATGGCCCTGGGGCGCAATTTCGCCAAGTGATCGGATGCGCTCGGCCAGGGTGTCGATGGCCAACCACATTTCGTTATACTGATCACTGAAAAGCCCATGCAGAGACGCAAAATTGGGGCCGCGGACATTCCAATGATAGCCGTGGGTTTTCAGATAGAGAGAAAACGTATCCGCTAACAAGGCTTTCAGCCCCGCAGCAATCTCAGCGCGACTGGACGCCGTTAGGCTCTTGCCGGGAATAGTGGACAGGGATGATGACATGGATGATCTCCTTAAGCTTACGACTATAGGTGGGGACGGCACGAACCAAGACCAAGACCTATTGCGCGGCCGGAAACAATGTTTTCAAACAATCGTGACGCAATTTTGGAGAAAAACCCTTTCATCCCGCTTGAGAGAGGTTTATGACAAGTCCGTCCCTTATGCTCAAATCAAGCAAAAGGGTTAACGTCGGCAGCACCTCGCGGTCGGCGCTTTTTCGGGGCTTTGTAATGCTCATTTTGAGCATAAGCCTGACCGGGATTGAGGACTGACCATGGCTGACGGATTTGCCAGTTTTGAATTCACCCCTGAGGTCGAGGCCCAGACCCGTCCCCTATGGGAAAAGGTCAAGACGCGGGTCACGCCGCTGGAATGGCGCCTGCAAGCGCCCCTGATTGCCGCGATCAATACACTCAAGGCTGAAAAGAACGCCGTTATTCTGGCGCATAATTACATGATGCCGGAAATATTTCACGGGGTCGGTGATTTTGTCGGCGACAGCTTGGCCTTGGCCCGTGAAGCTGCGCGTTGCGATGCCAAGATCATTGTGCAGGCAGGTGTGCATTTCATGGCCGAAACCTCTAAAATTCTAGCGCCCGACAAGACGGTCCTGATCCCGGATCTTTTGGCGGGTTGCTCCTTGGCCTCCTCTATCACTGGCGCGGATGTGCGGCTGATCAAGCAGCGTTATCCTGGCATACCGGTCGTCACCTATGTGAACACGACCGCCGATGTTAAGGCAGAGACCGATATTTGTTGCACCTCGGCCAATGCGGTTCAGGTGGTTGAACAGGCTGCGCGCGAATGGGGCGTTGATCGCGTCATTCTGATCCCGGACGAGTTCTTAGCCCGCAATGTGGCGCGCCAGACCGACATCAAGATCATTGCCTGGCAGGGCCGCTGCGAGGTGCATGAGCGCTTCACCGCAGACGATATTCTGGAGCTGAAGGCCGCCTATCCCCAGGCCCAGATTCTGGCCCATCCCGAATGCCCGGCCGAGGTCTTGGAAGTCTCGGACTTTGCCGGATCGACTGCGGCCATGTCTGACTTTGTCATGCAGCGTAAGCCCAAGCAGGTCGTGCTGATCACCGAGTGCTCAATGGCCGACAATGTCGCTTGCGACGCACCGGAAACAGAGTTTATTCGCCCCTGCAATCTTTGCCCGCACATGAAACGCATAAGCCTTGAGAATATTTACGAGGCCCTGCTGTATGACCGCTACGAGGTCAGGGTTGAGGCCGATATAGCAGCGCGGGCGCGGCTTGCGGTCCAACGCATGATCGACATGCCGCCCTTGGCCATTCCAGCGCGCTATGACCTGATCAAGGCCCGTCACCATGTCGATGTCGAACTGATCTAGCGGATAATGGCCAGATCTGCCCCCCCCATCTTGGTGATTGGTGCCGGTCTGGCAGGCCTGAGCGCTGCAATTGCGGCTGAACCGCACCGGGTGATCGTGCTGTCGGCGGGCTTGATCGGTCAGGACTGTGCCTCGGCCTGGGCGCAGGGCGGGATTGCCGCTGCCTTGTCGCAAGGTGATGACCCCAGCCAGCATGCCGCCGATACGGTCGCGGCGGGTGCCGGTCTGGTTGATGCGGATATGGCCACCTTGCTGACCACAGAAGGTCCAGACGCGGTGCGGGCGCTTGCCGCCCTCGGCGCGCCGTTTGACCGTGACGCAGACGGCCAATTTGCCCAAAGCCTGGAGGCAGCCCATTCCAGACCCCGTGTAGCGCGGGTCAAGGGCGATCAGGCCGGGCGTGAAATCCTTAGGGCCGTGATTGCCAAGGCGTTTAGCTGTCCTTGGATTGAGGTGCGGCAGGGCGCAAGAGCCCGGGCCTTGTTGCAAGATGTCGATGGTCGGGTGCGCGGCGCGCTTGTGGAACAAGGCGGGCAGGTCCGCCCCCTATTGGCCAGCGCCGTCATCATGGCCGCTGGTGGTCTTGGCGGGCTCTATGCCGTGACCACAAATCCGCGCCAGGTGCGCGGCGAGGCCATGGCCTTGGCAGCCCTCGCCGGAGCCAGGATTGCTGATCCTGAATTTGTTCAATTTCACCCGACCGCCATTGATATAGGCCTAGACCCTGCCCCTCTGGCGACCGAGGCCCTGCGCGGCGAAGGCGCAAAGCTGGTCAATGCCAAGGGCATTGCCTTTATGCTGGAACATCATCCCAAGGGCGACCTGGCACCGCGCGATATTGTGGCTCGCGCCATCCATGCCGAGCGGCGCGATGGCCGAGGCGCATTTCTCGATGCGCGCCAGGCGGTTGGTGAAGCGTTTCCCGACGCGTTCCCAACCGTTTTCACAGCCTGTCTTGGCGGCGGACTGGACCCGCGCCACCAGCCCATCCCCATAGCCCCCGCAGCGCATTATCACATGGGTGGAATCTGGACCGATGCTGATGGCCAAACCAGCCTTGAGGGCCTTTATGCCGTCGGTGAATGTGCCGCCACCGGTGTGCACGGGGCCAATCGTCTGGCCTCCAACTCCTTGCTTGAGGCCGCCGTCTTTGGTGCGCGGGCTGGCCGGGCAGCGACCAGCAATGTGTCTGCCCAGACCCCAGTCCTGCCGATAAAGGCCTATCCTGACCTTAATGACGAGGCCATGCAGACCCTGCGTCTGGCCATGGACCGCGACGCAGGCGTGGTGCGCGATGCGGCGGGCCTGACAAGGTTGCTGGCCTTGATTGATGCCCTGGAGGACCGCCACGGCCAGGCCCTGCCGCTTGTCGCCGCTCGGCTTGTCGCTGCAAGCGCTTTGCAGCGGACCGAGAGCCGCGGTGGCCACAGCCGCTCGGACTTTCCTGAAACCGACCTTATCGCGCGCCATACCTATACCAGCTTGGCCCAGGTCTTGGCCCGCCGTCCTGTTTGCGTTGCCGCCGAATGATTTCGCCCCTGCCCGACCTGTTAATCAATCCGATCATACTCGCCGCCTTGGCCGAGGACCTGGGGCGGGCCGGAGATGTCACGGCAGCGGCCTGTATTGCGCCCGATGCCCGCTTGTCGGTTGTCTTTCGCGCAAGGCAGGATGGCCGCCTGGCCGGTCTGGACTGCGCGCGTCTGGCGATTGCCGCCCTTGACCCCAGCGCCCGGTTTGTCGCCCAGACCGGTGATGGTGAAGACATCAAGTCTGGCCAGATACTGGCCCATGTGCAGGGCGGCGCGCGTCCGATCTTGTCGGCAGAGCGGGTGGGTTTAAATCTTTTGAGCCGCCTGAGCGGTATTGCCAGCCTAACCGCACTCTATGTGAAAGCCGTCGCGGGCACAGGCGCACGGATCACCTGTACCCGCAAGACTACGCCCGGCCTGCGCATTTTAGAGAAATATGCTGTGCGCTGCGGTGGTGCGATCAATCACCGCTTTGGGCTTGATGACGCCATACTGATCAAGGACAACCATGTCGCCGCCTGTGGCGGTGTCGGCAAGGCCTTGGAGCGCGCCCGCGCCTATGCTGGCCATTTGATGAAGATCGAGGTCGAGATCGATAGGCTTGATCAGCTAGACGAAGCCCTGGCCCATAGCCCCGATGTGATCATGCTGGACAATTTCGCCCTGGCCGACCTGGCCACCGCCGTGGCGCGGGCCAAGGGCAAGGTGGTCTTGGAAGCCTCAGGCGGGGTCAATCTGACCACGGTTCGGGCTATTGCGCAGACCGGTGTGGACGTCATATCCGTCGGTGCCCTAACCCATTCGGCCCCCATACTCGATATTGGTCTAGACGCGGACTAGCGGTCTATCCACGCCCGCGATAAGGAGCGACGGCTTGATCTGGAAGCCAAAGTGCCTCTGGCGGCGCAGCCGTCTGATAGAAGATATCAATCGGAATCCCGCCGCGCGGATACCAATAGCCGCCAATCCTAAGCCAGCGCGGCGCGGCGATCTCGATAATCTTTTTGGCAATCGAGACGGTGCAGTCTTCATGAAACGCACCGTGATTGCGATAACTGCCCAGATAGAGTTTTAGCGATTTAGACTCGATCAGCCAGTCCTGCGGCGCATAATCAATGACCAGATGCGCAAAATCGGGCTGGCCGGTCACGGGACAAAGCGAGGTAAATTCCGGCACGGCAAACCGCGCCAGATACACCGTGTCCGGGTGCGGATTGGGCACACGCTCCAGCACAGCCGTGTCTGGATGATCGAAACCACGAATTTCGCGGCCAAGCTGGGTCAGGTCAATTTCACTCATGCGCTCACACCTAACCTCAGGGGCCGGTTTCGTAAAGCAAGACAGGACCATCAATCGCGGCTATCAAGGCTTAAAACTGAAATTGATAAGGGAAACACCATGTCGGGACGGGATTTTGCTGGGTCGGTGATCGTAGTCACCGGAGCCTCTACAGGCCTTGGCCGGGCCATTGCGGTCGAGACCGCCAGCCGAGGCGCTCAGGCCGTGGTCATCAACTATGCCAGCAGCCAGGATGAGGCCGAACACACGGCGCGCCTGGTCACCGGCGCTGGCGCTGAAGCCATTCTCGTCCAGGCCAATGTCGGCGAAGAAGACGGCTGCAAGGCCATCGTTGCGGCCGCGGCCCGGTTTGGTAAGATAGATGCCCTATTCAATAATGCCGGCATTACGAAATTTGCCCCACGGCACGAGGATCTGGACGCCGTATCAGCAGACGACTTTTTACGGCTCTATCAGGTCAATGTTGTCGGTGCCTTTATGATGGTGCGCGCGGCGCGTAGCTTGCTGGAGGCTGGAACCGAACCCGGCGCGGTGGTCAATACCTCATCCATTGCTGCCGTGACCGGGATTGGCTCTTCGGTGCCCTATGCGGCCTCAAAGGGGGCCTTGACGACCATGACACTGTCTTTGGCGCGGGCCTTGGCACCCAAGATCCGGGTCAATGCGGTCTGTCCCGGCTTTATCGACACGCCCTGGTTTGAAAAAGGCATTCCGGCGCAAACGGTCGAGCGTATGCGTCAGGGCGTAGCCGAATCAACCCCGCTGAAAGTCGCGTCTACGGCTGAAGACATTGCCGGTGCGGCCGTGTTTTTTGCGTCCAGGGCAGCGCGTCATGTGACCGGCGAAACCTTGCTGGTCGATGCAGGGACCCATCTGGGCTTTGCGAGCCTTAGCATGCGCTAGCCAAGACCAGGCTGGCTTGGTGGGGGGCAAGGATTCGGGGGTTAGACTGATCTATGCCAGCCATGCCCCCCCCTTAACCCATGGCCACAGCCGAAAAGGGTGTGGTATTTTCGTCACTGTCACTGATACATTTTCGCCGAGCCCGACTCTTTTGAGCGTTCGGCCAGTCCGTTCTGGTGACAACAAAACAAGGTTCTTGGGAAAAATTTGGCCTGCTTGCCTGCATAAAGCCAGTTTAGCCCGAATGCAGCCTCAATATGTGCTCAAATTTTGAGCAAATCGACCAAGATCTCTCAATTTACGGACCTTGGGATTGCTCTTGACACAATCCGCCCCCAGCTTGCTCCGCGCTTGGCCTTCCTTGCCCAGTCATTATTTGGTCATTATTAAGACGCTGATTGTATAGGCAAGGCTCAAACAGAGCTGCTCAATAAAGGGGAAAGACAATGAAAACTTTGAAAATCGCGCTTTGCGCAGCAACGGCCAGCCTGGCCTTTGCATCGGTCGCACTCGCAGAAGGTATGGCCGCTCCGACCATTTCCTATAATGCCGCTATTACGTCAGACTATATCTTCCGCGGCATCAGCCAGACCAAGGGCAAGCCCGCTGTATCGGGTGGCATCGACGCCGCTTCGGGCATGGTTTACGCTGGTGCATGGTTGTCCAATGTCGATTTTGGCCCAACCCTTGGCGACCCTGAAAACAAGACCAATCTTGAATATGATCTCTATGCCGGTGTGAAGCCCGTTCTGGAAGGGATCAATCTTGATATTGCCGTGATCCGTTACGGCTATGCCAGCTCGCCTTCCGCCGCCAATTACGCGTATTGGGAAGGCAAGATTGCCGCCTCCAAGGCGATTGGCAATGCCACCGTCGGCGGCGTTTTCTATTACAGCCCTGAATTTTTCGGCGAGACGGGAAATGCCTATTATTACGAAGCCAATGGCGCCTATGCCCTGCCAAACAAGCTGACCGTATCGGGCGCGCTTGGTTATCAGGACCTCGAAAAGTCCAAGGCCGGCATCAATGGCTACACCACCTGGAATCTGGGCCTGGCCTATCCGCTGAGCGACCATATCAGCATTGATGTGCGTTATTCGGGCACCGATTCAAAGGCGAAAGACTTCTATACCGACAAGTTCGCCGGTGACCGGTTCGCCGCCAGCCTCAAGGCCGCATTCTAAGCCTTAGAACAAAACCATAGATAGGCCGCCACCCTCTCCGGTGGCGGCCTTTTTATTAGGTTAACCGGCGTTACACCATTTGAGGGTGCAATTTATCTATGTTAATCAAACATTGTTCTGGAGAGGTGGGCTGATCAAAAGCCACATAAGTAGGGGGGATTGACTATGAAATGTTTGAAAATCGCGCTTTGCGCCGCAACGGCCAGCTTGGCCTTCTCGTCGGCCGCATTGGCAGACAACACGGCTGCACCGGCGATTTCTTATAGTGGGGCTATAGCCTCAGACTATGTTTTCCGCGGCGCTAGCCAGACCAAGGGTAAGCCGTCTGTATCTGCGGGCATCGACGTCAGTTTAGGCAAGCTTTACGCTGGAGGCCTATTGTCCAATGTCGATGACGTGACCCCGATATCTCATCCAGCCATAACGAGAGTCCTATCGATATTTGAGCCTTCGTTGATGTGTATGGCAAGAGGCGTCCGCGCGGAGCCTCCAGGCTGCGTAGCGCGGTCGCCGGTCTCTGCGGATAAGGCGCTGGCATAGTCCTTGGGTGTCATCCAACCAAGCTTCGAGTGTGGCCGCAGTTTGTTGTAATCTCGCCGTCAGACTTCCAGTACGGCGCGAGCGTGGGGCAGCGACCGGAACAGCGTCTCATTCAGCAACTCGTCTCGCAGCCACCCATTGAAGCTCTCATTCATGCCGTTCTGTTGCGGCTTGCCCGGTGCGATATAGTGCCAGCCGACGCCGGTCTCATCGACCCAGCT
>JBIIZD010000170.1:0-2735 GCA_044346445.1 Caulobacteraceae bacterium | reverse complement strand
TGGCGGTCCGGATTGCAATGCCGCAAATCTTCCCCCTCTGGGGGAAGTACCGGCAAAGTCGGGGAAGGGGGCTGGCGCCGGAGTCGGCCCCCTCCACCGCTTCGCGGTCCCCCTCCCCCTGAGGGGGAGGATTGAACCGTGCTAAATCTTCCCCCTCTGGGGGAAGGGGGCTTGGCCCTAGCCCCGCTTCAACACCAAGGCGCACCAGGCGTCGCGGTGGATGCGGCGGACGACCTTGAAGCCTCTGGACTGATAGGCGGCGCGGACCTGGCGTTCTTGGCTGCGCAGAAGGCCTGATAAGATTGCGATGCCGCCGGGCTTGAGTGCGCCCTTGATGTCCTGAGCCAAAAACACCAGGGGCCGGGCCAGGATATTGGCAAACACCAGATCATAGGGCGCGTATTGCCGCACGGCGCGGTGGCTGAGGCCAAAGGCGTGGACAAAGCGGGCGCGGGTCTTATTGACCTTGGCGTTTTCCTTGGAGATGCGGACCGAGATGCGGTCGATATCGGTACCAACGGCAATCGGCGTGCCGGTACGGGCCGCGGCTATGGCCAGAACGCCTGTGCCTGCGCCAACATCGAGCACGCGTTCGAAGCGCCTGGCTTTTAGCAGGGTGTCATAGGCCAGCAGACAGCCCACCGTCGTGCCATGGTGGCCTGTGCCAAAGGCTGCGCCCGCCTCGATGCGCAGATTGACCGTATTGACCGGCGCGCGGCCACGATCATGGACGCCGTGGATGAAAAAACGCCCGGCGCGGACGGGCGGCAGGCCCGACAAGGCCATGGCCAGCCAGTCGGCATCGGCAAGCTTTTCGCTGGTGACCTTTAGGCCGTCAAAGCCGCTGAGCACGGCGACAAATTGGTCGGCTTCTTCGTCCGTGGTCGGAAAGGCGTCAATGCGCCAGACATCGTGGTCTTCGTCTTCTTCGAGGATGGAATAGGTCGCGCCTTCCAGCATGACCTCTGCATCCACGGCCAGGGCGGCGGCCTCGGCGATCTTGCGAGGGCCACGGGCAATGATCTGGACGGCCGTATCGGTCATGAGGCTAATATCCGCGACGTAAAAGGGTCAGTAGGTCTGTAGGGCGCGGACATCCAGACCCGCAGGCGTGGCCAGGGCAATGGCCTGGGCCGCTGCCAAGGATCCCGCCGTGGTCGTATAATAGGGGATCTTCATCATCAGGGCCGAGCGGCGGATCGAGAAGCTGTCCTGGATGGACTGCTTGCCCTCGGTCGTATTGAACACCAGTTGCACATCGCGGTTCTTCATGGCGTCGACAATATTGGGCCGACCTTCCAATACCTTTTTTGTCTCGCTGACGGCCAGACCCTGACTGCGCAGATAGGCGGCCGTGCCGGACGTGGCGATGATCTTGAAGCCCTTGCCCAGCAATAGCCGCACAGGCTCGACGATAAACGGCTTGTCGCTTTCCTTGACCGAGACAAAGGCGGTTCCGGCTTCTGGCAGGACGACCCCGCCGCCCAGTTGGCTCTTGGCAAAGGCGCGGGCAAAGGCGGGGGCGAAATCCTCGCCCTCGCGGCGCCAGTCCAGGCCCATGACCTCGCCCGTCGAGCGCATTTCTGGGCCAAGCAGGGTATCAACGCCGGGGAAGCGGGCAAACGGAAACACCGCCTCCTTGACTGCGACATGGTTATAGACCTTTTCGGTCAGGCCAAAACTGGCCAGGCTTTCGCCCGCCATCACCTTGGCGGCAATCGCGGCAATCGGCTCACCAATCGTCTTGGCAACAAACGGCACGGTGCGTGAGGCGCGCGGATTGACCTCCAGCACGAAAATGCGCGGGGCGTCGGACTGCGGCTCTTCAATGGCAAATTGCACATTCATCAGGCCACGGACATTGAGGGCGCGGGCCATGGCCTCGGTCTGGCGCTTAAGCTCATCAATAATGGCGGGCGTCAGCGAATAGGGCGGCATGGAACAGGCGCTGTCGCCCGAATGGACCCCGGCCTCTTCAATATGCTCCATCACGCCGGCGACAAACACGGTCTCGCCATCGGCAATGGCGTCAACATCGACCTCGGTGGCGCGGGACAGATATTGGTCGATCAGGACGGGACTGTCGCCCGAAACCTTGACCGCGTCTCGGACATAGCGGGTCAGTTGCTCATCATCGCGGATGATCTCCATGGCCCGGCCACCGAGCACATAGGAGGGGCGGATCACGATCGGATAGCCAACCGCATGAGCTCCGGCAAAGGCCTCTTCGACCGAGCGGGCAATCGCATTGATGGGCTGGGCAATGCCGATCTTGTGCAGCAATTGCTGGAACCGCTCGCGGTCCTCAGCCAGGTCAATGGCGTCGGGCGAGGTGCCAAGGATGGGAATACCGGCATCTTCCAGCGCCTGGGCCAGCTTGAGCGGCGTCTGGCCGCCAAACTGCACAATCACGCCCAAAAGCGTGCCATTGGACCGCTCGACCTCCAACAGTTCCAGCACGTCTTCGGCGGTCAGGGGTTCGAAATAGAGGCGGTCAGAGGTGTCGTAATCGGTCGAGACCGTCTCTGGATTACAATTGACCATGATGGATTCAATGCCGATCTGGTCCAGGGCAAAGGCCGCGTGACAGCAGCAATAGTCAAATTCGATCCCTTGGCCGATCCGGTTTGGCCCGCCGCCCAAGATCACGGCCTTGCGCCGGTTTGAGGGCTCGGACTCGCATGAGGGCACCTGGCCCAGCGCGCCGCTTTCATAGGTCGAATACATATAGGGGG
>JBIIZD010000012.1:0-34748 GCA_044346445.1 Caulobacteraceae bacterium | reverse complement strand
GGGGCCGAGGCATTGGCCGCGAATGCGCTCTGCTCGCCGCCAAGGAAGGGGCCAGCGTCGTTGTCAATGATCTGGGCGCATCGGTTGGGGGCGACGATCTGGGCTCGGCAGGTCCAGCCGAAGAGGTCGCAACCGAGATTCGCGCCATGGGCGGCCAGGCCGTCTCCAATTCCGACAGCGTCAGCTCCATGAACGGCGTCAAGGCCATGGTCGAACAGGCCATGGACACGTTTGGCGGCCTGCATTCCGTCATCAATCCCGCCGGCATCTTGCGCGACGGCATGTTCCACAAGATGCCTGATGAAGACTGGGACGCAGTGATCGAGGTGCATTTGCGCGGCGCCTATAATGTCACCCGCGCCACGGTCGAGCATTTCCGCAATCAGGGCGAAGGCGCTTATGTCCTGTTCACCTCGACCTCTGGCCTGATCGGTAATATCGGCCAGGCCAATTATGCAGCCGCCAAGCTGGGCGTGATGGGCTTGTCGCGCATTATCGCCATGGAGGGCGCGATCAAGTCGGTGCGCTCGAATATTATCGCCCCCTTTGCCTGGACGCGCATGATCGCCACCATCCCGGTCAAGGACGAGGCCTCGGCGGCCCGGGTTGAGCGGATGAAGAATGGCATGCGCGCTGACCAGGTCGCGCAATTGGCCGTGGCCCTGGCCTCACCGGAGGCGCATGCGGTTTCGGGCCAGGTGTTTGCCGTGCGCGGCAATGAGATCGTCCTGTTTGACCAGCCCCGCCCCGTGCGCTCGGTCTCCCGCATCGAGGGCTGGAGCCCGGCGACCATCCTGGAACAGGCCGTGCCGTCCATGGCCGCCAGCTTTACCGATCTTGGTGCCACAGCCACAGTCTTCCCCTACGATCCGGTCTAGGGGCTAGATCGCCGCATTTGGCTGAATGGCCGTTGCCGCCCCTAGAACGGCCCCAGGTGCCAATTGCTAAGGCAGAGAAATAATCAGTCGTCGTCGCCGTCTTCATCATCATCGTCTGCGGCGTCATCATCCTCCATCAGGGCCAGCAGGTCCCCGGCAGTACTGGTCGCGCCGGGGGCTCTGCGTTCTGCGGCGGTCGGTTGCGGCAGATCGCTTGCGGCGAAACAAGGGCCGCAAACCGCTTTGTCCAGCACCGTGGCCAGATCAGCTTCCATCGCAAGCGTAGCTTCCAGAACCCATAGCAATTCCAGAAATTCATCGCTCATGCGCGCGGTCCAGCATTCTGGGCGGATTTCGTCCAGTGGCGAAGATTTCTTGCCCGAGCGCTTTTTCATCCGATAGCCAAGCCAGGACTGCACGACCTTGAGACCCGACACTTCAAAACCCCAGACCTCGGGCGCGACGGGCCCGAACCGGCCATCGCCAACTGTGATTTCGCATTTGGCGGGGTCATAGGCATATTCGGCTGGATACTTGGCCGGAACGGACGACACGCCCTTGATAGTCGTGGCCTTGCCAATCGGCACTTCGTCGCCTTGGGTCGCGTCTTGGAACCGCGCAGCATAGGTATGCAGCCAGATCAGCTTGCGCCCCAGCTTCACCGCATCCGCAAAAATCGCACCGTCCTTTGTCATCGGAACGCGCGGGCCGGGGGTTTCAAGCTCATTCCAGAACCGCTTGGTATAGGACTGGCCGCCGAGCAGCGCATAGACATAGGCTGCAAGGTCTTCTGCCGAGGGGGTAGAACCATGTTCCTTGCCGAGTGCCGACAAAAGCCCGGCAGTTACGTTCGGTTCGGTTCCGGCGGCGTCGCGGTAGAGGGGAATCACGTCCTTGCCGCTGTATGAGCCCCTGAAAACATGGCGATCAGGAACACACGGAACACAGACCATCCCCGGCCCCAAACCCAAAGGATGTGATTGAAGCGCAGTCAAGAATATCTGCTTGTCTGAGCGAGAGTTGATAAGCGGCGGGCGAAACCGATCCCCGAGGCGTCCGTCTAAGATAACAAACTGTCGATCAAAAGACCTATAGGAATATGGAAGCACCCCTTCTGGTTTATCTCCAACTTTCAATTGACCAATAGGCGTAAGTTTCACTTCGCTCAGGAGCGCATCAACCGACTTATCTTTGTGCCGCGCGTCTGTCTTTCGGATCAGCTTATCTTTATCCTCGATCTTGGCCGCCAAGAGCCGATCCCAGCGATTTGAAAGAACATCAACGGTTTCGGAAATTGGCCAAGACCGCTTGAGCTCGCAACCGCTGTGCTGCCACGGAAATATCTGGGAAGCCAAGGGCCAATCGAAGAAGTCACCCTTACCTGCTGGCAAGAACGGCTTGTGCCAATCTTCGGGGCAGTCTCGCCATACCAAGCCTTTGAAATCAGCAATGGCATCAAGTTGCGTGAGTTTGGACTCGCGAGTTAGACCGTCTATTTTTGTATAATGCACCTTGGCGGGTTTATCCGGGGTCGCCTGCGCTGCGCGAACGCCGACAGCGATAGCAACAGGATTCTGGATGTTAAACACGTTTGGAGTCTTGCGGGTGCCAAGGTTGTCACCGCCTAGGTCAATAATCCAAAGTTCATCAAAGGTGCGCCGCATTACCTCGCGGACGCCAACAAAACCTGGCCCTGACAAATAGCTGGACGCGGTGATAAACGTAACAACGCCACCGCCATTTTGTTTTTCAAACAGTCGCCAAAGTGCCCAGCGCCAGAAATAAACGTAGTCGTTGTAGAGGTTTTTAAGATGGAGGCCTGCGCCCGCCTTTGTCGCGGGATCGGTGAAGTCTTTCAGAATGGCCCGGTCACCCTGCGCTTCTTGCTTTGTGGCCCCCTTGACCTGATCGCCAAACCGAACCCAGCCGCCCTTACGTTGTGTTGTGGTATCGCCTTCTTCAATGGTCTGGCGGTCATAGGGCGGGTTGCCGAGGCACACCAAAACATCCCCGCCCTGCTTCACCTTACGCGCCGCCTCATGTTCCGCCGTCAGCGCGCGATAGGTCAGCGTCAGGCCGCCGGGTGGGGCGGCGTTCGGGCTTTCCAGCGTATCGGCCAGATAGATGTTCAGCCGCTTGGCAAGCTTTTCCTCTGGGTCACCGACTGCCTTGGCTTCGTTCATCGCGCCTTCCAGCGCCTGTGTTAGCCGCAGATGGGCGACGGCATAGGGGCCGACCAGCACCTCAAACCCATGCATGTTTTCGGCCATCTGGCGCGCGCGGGCGGGCACAGCGCCGGGGCCGGATCGGGCGCGGACCTTTTCCAGCCCATGCTTCACCGCCGCGACAGGATAGGTGCCCGTGCCCACGGCAGGGTCAAGGAACACCACGCCATCGTCGGCAAATCCCAGCTTCTTGCCAAACCGATTTTCCAACAGTTCGCTAGCCAGCCGAACCTGCAATTCCACGACCTCGCGCGGGGTGTAATAAACCCCATAATCCTTGCGCAGTTTGGGATCGTAAGCCGCGAGGAAGTCTTCGTAGAAATACAGCCACAGGTCGGGCTTCGATTTCATGAAGTCGTGGGGGTCAAGCGCTTCCAGCGACCGTTGCAGCATCTCGAAGCCGACCGACAATTCCGCCTTGGCCTCATTTTGGCCCAGCAGTTCTAGCGTTCGGGCCAGCAGGCCGTTATTCTTGTCGAGTGTCTTGGCGGCCTCAACCGGATCCAGTTTTGCCGCACCGGACAGGCGGGCCAGCAGCATCGCATAGGTCACGGTCTGGGCGTAAGCGTCTGCAAACTTGGCGTTGTCGGAATCCGGGAAGAAGAACTGCCGCCATTCATTGGCCAATAGTTCGACCGCAGACCCGGGAACCTCAAGGGCGGCTTCGACCTCGGATCGCAGGAAGCGGGTCAGCGGAGCGAGATATTTGGCGAGGCCAGAGGGGTTGTGCGGGACGCTGGGCTTCCATCCCAGAAAATCGCGGAACAGGCGTTCCAGCCCGTCGGCATCGGCCTGCACGGTAGCTGCCTTGCCCTTGGCTGTCGGATCGTCGTGCAGGCGAAGGATCGGCTGGCCGTCTGGTCGGTCGCCGCTGCGATAAAGCGCCCAGTCGCGCCCATCCGTATAGATCAGGTTCGGGAGGCCTTTCAGCTTGGCCCATTGTTCCTTGTTGTGCTTACCGCTCAGTCGAGACGCATCGGCCCCGAGGCCGGGGGCCTTCAACTCAATATACCCGCAGATCAGACCGCCCACATAGATCGCTATATCCGGGCGAACCTTGTGTTCAGAAAGGTGTGTTTCGGTTCTGGTCTCGACCTTCAGACCGTAGGCCAACCCAGCATCGACAAAAAGATCGGCGACAACGGGTTTAAGCTGGTCTTCGGGCGAAGCCGCTCCGGGCAGCGCGAACTTGGCTTTCAAAGAATCTGCAAAGGTTTCCAGGGTCGCTAGCTTCATTCCCGCCCCAATACTTCCGGTTGTAATCTAAGCAATAGCAGGCAGTTGCTGCGCAGGGAAACCTTTTCCCGCATCGAGGGCTGGAGCCCGACGACAATCTTAGAGCACGCCGTGCCTTCCATGGCCGCCAGATTTACCGATCTTGGTGCCACAGCCACAGTCTTCCCCTATGATCCGGTTTGATCCTACACCACCTTACCTCGGAAACGGGGAAAGGTCTTG
The DNA here is from genome assembly GCA_044346445.1 of Caulobacteraceae bacterium. Taxonomy (GTDB): domain Bacteria; phylum Pseudomonadota; class Alphaproteobacteria; order Caulobacterales; family Caulobacteraceae; genus CAISGS01. The sequence continues at coordinate 30,187 of JBIIZD010000012.1, read as the reverse complement.
CTAAACCGCCGCTTCCCATTCCAGAAATTCCGGCGTGCTGAGCAGGGTCTGGCTATAGGCCGCCGCCAGCCCGTCATCGCCAAACGCGGCCAGATCAATGCCAAAGGTGCGAAACCGGGTCGCGACGGGCGTATAGAAGGCATCCGCAATCGACCATGCGCCGAGCAAAAACGGGCCGGTCACCTGATACTGGCGACGCAACTGCACCCAAAGACTGACAATCCGGCGAATATCGGCCTGGGCATCCGCACTGAGATCAACCGACTGCTCGGCATTGATCTGCATCGGACATTCCTTGCGCAGGGCAACAAAGCCCGAATGCATCTCAGCCACAGCACTGCGGGCCAAGGCTCTGGCCAGGGGGTCAGCGGGCCATAAGTGCTGGACGGCAAACCGCTCGGCCAGATATTCGCAGATCGCCAGCGAATCCCAGACCGTCAGGCCATTATCCTTGAGCACAGGCACCTTGCCCGAGGCAGAGTGTTGGCCAATCGCCGCGCTGGTGCCTTCCCAGCGCAGAGGCACCAGGGTCTCGGTAAAGCGCGCCCCGGTGCGCTTTAGGACCAGCCAGGGCCGCAAGGACCAACTCGACCAGTTCTTGGTGCCTATAACGATTTCCATGAACAATTCCGTTCTTGCTGGCACGCGCGCTCAAACTGCGTCTAGACTGCTACCAATAACAAAAAGACCGACCGAGAGGGAAGCGTTCATGACCGAAGCCACCGCCAAGGGCGAGCTATCAACACCAATAAGACCGGTATATTCCAACCCCTATCGCGGAAGCGTGCTGGCCATATTGGTCATGGTTTATACCAGCAATTTCATCGATCGCACGATTATCGGCACTCTTGGCCAGGCCATCAAGGTTGATCTAAACATTGCCGATTGGCAGCTCGGCGTCCTAGGCGGCTTGGCCTTTGCCTTGCTCTATACCGCCCTTGGCATACCCATTGCCCGCCTGGCCGAAAAGAACAGCCGGGTTAATATCATCACGATTTGTCTGGTGATCTGGTCAGGCTTTACCGCCCTTTGCGGAACGGCAACCAATTTTCTGCAACTCTTATTGTTTCGGGTCGGGGTCGGGATTGGTGAGGCGGGCTGTTCGCCTCCCGCCCATTCGCTGATTTCCGACTATTATCCGCCCAAGCAAAGGGCCTCGGCTCTGGCGGTCTATTCTTTCGGTATTCCGCTCGGCACCATGATCGGTGCCGTGGCTGGCGGCTGGCTGGTCCAGCATATGGGCTGGCGCATTGCCTTTTTCATTGTCGGGGCTCCGGGCCTGATCATTGCCCTGATCGTCAAGCTGGTGATCAAGGAGCCACCGCGCGGCCACTCCGAAGAAGCGGGCGGCGTAGCCGAAGCCACCATGCAGGGCCAAGCGCCGTCCTTGATCGCCGTAACCAAGCGTCTGTTTCGTAGCGCCTCGTTCCGGCACATGACGGCAGGTGTCACACTGGCCTCGTTTGCCAGCTATGGGTCCGGCTTTTTCGCCCAGCCCTATTTCATCCGCAATTTTGATCTGAGCTATACTCAGGTTGGCCTGATCTATGGCCTGATCGGTGGTATTTCGAGCGGGGCAGGCACACTGATCGGCGGATTCTTGACCGACTGGGTCGGTAAGCGCGATGGCAAATGGTATGCTCTGGTCCCCGCCATTGGTCTGGCCATTGCCATGCCGCTCTATCTGGCCGTCTATTCCAATCCAAGCTGGACGATAGCGGCGGCGCTTATGATCCTGCCGGGCGTGTTTCACTATACCTATCTGGGCCCAACGTTTGGGGTCATGCACAATCTGGTTGAGCCGCGCATGCGGGCCACCGCAACGGCGATCTTGTTCTTTGTCCTGAACCTGATTGCTCTGGGTTTTGGCCCTCCGTTTACCGGCTTTGTCATTGACCTGTTTACCCAGCACCTGTTTGCCGCCCAAGGCCTTGGCGATTTTCTGGCCCTGTGTCCGGGGGGTAAGGCCGCCGTTGGGGCCAGCCTGGAGATCGGAGCCGCCTGCAAGAGCGCCAGCGCGATGGGCACCCGTTATGGCATGTTGGTGACCATACTGATCTATGGCTGGGCCGCCCTGCACTATCTGCTCGGCTCACGCACACTGGCCGCAGACCTCAAACGCGCCGCAGCCGGGGAATAAGACCAAGGGGGCTGTTTTCACGCGATTGATGGCAAACTTCGAACACCAAGCCTTGACATCAGGGCCATACCGTTCGCATCCAAGCACCAATCGCGCTGACCACAGCCCCCAACGGACACCTGATCATGATCCCTCGCTATTCCCGCCCTGAATGCGCTGACCTCTGGTCGCCTGAAACCAAGTATAGCATCTGGTTCGAGATCGAGGCTCATGCCGCCGATGCCATGGCCGAGCTTGGCGTGATCCCCAAGGAAGCGGCCAAAACCATCTGGGAAAAGGGCCGCAATACAGTCTGGAACGCCGATCGCATTGACGAGATCGAGCGCGTGGTCAAACACGATGTTATCGCCTTTTTGACCCATGTCTCCGAAGTGGTTGGCCCTGAAGCGCGGTTCCTGCACCAGGGCATGACCTCCTCGGATGTTCTCGATACCTGTCTGGCGGTCCAGCTTAGCCGTGCGAGCGATATGCTGATTGCCGATGTCGATATGGTGCTAGCTGCGCTCAAGCGCCGGGCCATGGAGCACAAATTCACGCCCACAGTCGGGCGCAGCCACGGCATCCATGCCGAACCGACCACATTTGGCCTGAAACTTGCCGGGCATTATGCCGAGTTCCAGCGCGCCAAGGAGCGGCTGGCCATGGCGCGGTTTGAGATCGCCACCTGCGCCATTTCTGGGGCCGTGGGCACGTTTGCCAATGTCGATCCCCGCGTCGAGGCCCATGTCGCCGAAAAAATGGGTCTAAGCATTGAGCCGGTCTCGACCCAGGTCATTCCACGCGACCGCCATGCCGCGTTTTTTGCGGCCCTAGCCGTGGTGGCCTCATCGGTTGAGCGGCTAGCCACCGAGATCCGCCACTTGCAGCGCACCGAGGTCCTAGAGGCCGAAGAGCCGTTTGATCCGGGCCAAAAAGGCTCATCCGCCATGCCGCATAAGCGCAATCCGATCCTGACCGAAAACCTGACGGGTCTTGCGCGTCTGGTCCGCTCTGCCGTCATACCCGCGCTTGAAAACGTTGCCCTGTGGCATGAGCGCGATATCAGCCATTCCAGTGTCGAGCGCGGCATAGCCCCCGATGCCACCATCCATCTGGACTTTGCCCTGCGCCGCCTGGCCGGGGTGATGGAGCGGCTAGTGATCTATCCGGAAAATATGATCAAGAATCTCGACCGGCTCGGCGGTCTGGTGCATTCCCAGCGCGTCATGCTGGCCTTGACGCAAAAAGGCATTGGCCGCGAGGTCGCCTATGCGGCGGTCCAAGGCGCGTCCATGAAGGTCTGGCGCGGTGAGGCAAGGTTCCTAGATCTGCTCAAGGCTGATCCAGACGTGCGCCCGCATCTAACGGATTTAGAATTAGAAGATCTGTTCGACTTGAACTATCACTTTAAGCACGTCGATACGATTTTTGACCGGGTATTTGGCGTCGATCGCCCGGCTTAAAACCCGGCCCCCAGCCTGTTCAATTGTCCGCGCATGTCTTTCAGGCGCTTGTCGATCTCGGCCATGGTGCGATTGAGGGCGCCCTCATCATCGCGCCAGACCTGGATCACCCGGCCCCAGACCAGGCTCATGGCCGCCAGCCGCGCCAAGCCCTTTGCACCGCCCGTATCAAGGCCCGCAGACTCCAGCAAGGCGCGGACGGTGCGGGCTATGCGCGGCGCCATGGGGGCTAGACCCTCATCGGCGGCTATGGCGATCAAGGCGTGGCGGTGCGGCTCCATCGCCTCGATCCGGGCCATGACAATATCGAACAATCGGTCGTGCAGTTCACCTTGCGCGGCAACTGGCGTCGCCATCGCCGCCTGATCAAACCCGGTCGAGATCCCGTCCATAACCGCGCGCTTGTTGCTGGCCACCGCAAACAGGTCTGCAAACCCGATGTCTGCCTTGGCGGCAATATCGAGCAGGCTGATCTGCGACCAGGGCTGGTCCTTAGCAAGGTCAAGCGCAGCCAGCCCTGCGCGATTGATGATAGGGCTTGCGATCTTTTTCATGTCTTGCAAATGGGGCCAATCCTAGCGCTTTGCAAGATGGGCGCTAAGGGCTTGGCCAAACACCGCCCCGCGCGCCCCTCCAAATGCCTGACCCCATATGTGCGGTGTGTGGCGGCGCAGCCAAGGCAAGGTAGGGCCGAAAGGTTGGATCTGGTGTTTTAGCGCCGATACACATATCAGTAGACGAGAAGGCGCGCGCTGAAGTCCGTGAGACGCTTTTTAAATGAGGCGGGTATTATGCCCGAAACCGACCATGACGACTATGACGCTTGAGGGCTATTTGGCGACCATTGAACTGGATGCGGAGGCAGGACTTTTTCACGGCGAGGTGATCAATACGCGCGATGTCTTGACCTTTCAGGGCCGCTCACCCGAAGATCTGAAACAGGCGTTTGCCGAGACCCTAGCCGATTATCGCCAATGGTGCGCGGAACGGGTGCGCGCGTCAACAACGCCCGCCTAGGCAATCCGCCGTTTCTCAGGACCGGCATCGACCCCCAGCCCAATCGTCTGCTCGATCCAGGCGCGGGCATTGCCGATATTTTGCTCTAGGGCCGGCAGGTCATTGACGCAAAGAAACTTGATCGCCGGGGCCGCTGCCGTGCGCATATTGGCGCGGACCTGATCAAGGGTGTTTTCGTCAAACATCCCGACCGGCAGATGAAGATAATCGTTCGCTTCAAGAATGGTCGCACTGCCGTCGCGGATACAGGCGTGATTATGCAGGCTTTGCGGCAGGAATTGACCCGTACAGCGGAAGCGGTGGGCAATATTCTCAATAAACGCTTCACGGTGTTCGGCAAACAGCGTCGCCATGACCGATTTCTTCATCGGATGCACGACATGGGCGCTGAGAAAAATGCGATCCGCCCCATAGCCGGACCGGTTGGCGGAATTGATCTGGTTGAAATGATTAAGTAAAGCCAATTCGAGACGCTTGATCGGGCAATCGACCAGCGCGCTATAATCGGCCCAATAGCCGCGCAGAACCGGCCCGGCGGGGGTGAAAAAATCGCTCGGCTGGACGGCGCGGGTTATAAAGACATCATCGTTAAAATACAAAAAATGCTCGGCTATTCCCTTGATCCGCCAGAGCATGGTTTCGATGGTGAGCGAGTTAAAGGTCGGCAAGACCTGCTCGTGGCCTGCAAAAATCTCGCTGTGATCGATCATGCTGATCTTGGCGCGGAAGGCTGATGACAGGGCTGGCAGCCGCGGTTGCTGATCGTCAGTAACAATCCAGACGCGGCGAATCCAAGGCGCATTATGCTCAATCGCTCTTAGGCAATAGCCAAGCTCGTCGCTATCGGCCCATCGATGCGGATTGATGGCATTGCCGTGCAGGGGTTTTTCTGCGGCGGCCATATAGTGCATGCGTTTGTTTAGGTGGGCGGGCTGGGCGCCATCGACCCATGTAATGACCGCGTCAATCTCAGATATCATTCCGCTTCCCGTACGACCTTGGTGGCCAAAGCCTGTCCTCACACCGCCGGTGAGCGCGATGCTAAACGGGGCCAATTGTCCGACTGGCCAAAACATCTCGGCTAAAAATAAGAATGGTGGACGCAGTAGGGATTGAACCTACGACCCCTGCCGTGTGAAGGCAGTGCTCTCCCGCTGAGCTATGCGTCCTTCCTCAGGAAGGGATGGGTCTATATCCCGCCCCGTCGCGGGGGGCAAGGGCTCTAAGTGGCCGGAGCGGCTTTAAGCGCATCCAAAAACCCGCAAGTCTTGGCCACCGGATCGACCTTTGCCTTGGCGCTTGCGGACAGGGCGTCATAGGACTGGCGCAGGGCGGTCAGGCACTTGACCTGGTATTTGAACACGCCCTGGCTGTAATCATGGCCAAGCGCCTTGAAGCTGAACGTCTCCTCACCCCGGGCAATGGCCTGTTCATTGGCTTGCAGGAAGGGGAAATAGACCGACCCGGCCAGTTTCAGCAGGCCCATGGCCGCCGGTGTAGGGGCCAGATCGGCGTCCTGCCACGCCCCGCCCTCCCAGCCGCTTAGGTCATCAATATTCAGCATCCAGCGAAACAGATACGGCGCTGTATCGCGCATCAGGTCCGCAGCGGTTGGATCGACGGCGTTTTGGCTGAGCTGGCCATACCAGGAAAAATCGGCAAGCGACGGGCGGGTGCCGAACAGGAAGGGGATTTGCGGGATCTGGTCATTGAGCAGGGCATAGATTTGGCGGCCGGTTTCCTCGATCAGGGGCGCGTTTTGCGGCGTACATCCGACCAAGGCCATGCGGCCGACCTGACGATCGCGGATCGCCTTGGCCGTGCCCTCAATCGCCTCGCGCCCCAGCCCCATCATGCGGTCAAAAATAATCCAGCGACTGCATTGGTCCTGATCACGCTTTAAGTACCAGCGATGATGGAACATCAGCTTTGTCGCCCATTCATCGGCCATATCTTCGAGCAGAAACGCCAAAAACGCCTGGGCCTCGTCGGTGGGCACGATCGAGCGATGATCCGGAAACCGCTGTTCCAGATCATAGACCAGCGGGGTGGAATCGTTCATGGCCGAGCCATCAGCATATTCCAGCACGGGAATGACCGGGGCCTTGACCTTGGCAAACACATTGGGCGTTTCGGCGCGCATCTGGACCCAAACATGCGGCAGGCGGCGATAGCGCAATATGGCGCGCATCTTCATGGAATAGGGCGAGCCCAAGGCTCCATAAAGTCGCATCAATCCATCAGTCATCAGTTTGCCCTTTTGCTGCCTTGGCCAGTCTTGCGCCGACCCTCAAATTTGCATCTAGCCTGCCATATTAACCGGGCTGCGGTCGAGTCCCTCTTTTTCGCGCGCAAGGACGGGTTTGGCCTTGGAAACATTGCTTTTGCGGGCGGATTAGCCCAAGGGAGGTCGCATAATTTAAGGCATGGGACACCCAATGACTGAGGCTCGACGGATAGACGGCAAGGCGTTTGCAGACACATTGCGCGGCAAATTGACCAAAGAGGTCGCAGCCCTCAAACGCGATCATGGCCTAACCCCAGGCCTTGCGGTCATTTTGGTCGGTGACGATCCTGCCAGCCAGATCTATGTGCGCAATAAGGGCTTGCAGACCGAGGCCTGTGGCATGCTGTCTGTCACCCATCGCCTCAGCGCCGCTACGCCCCAGACCGAACTGGTCGCCCTGGTTAAGGCCTTAAACACCGATGCCAGCATTCACGGCATTTTGGTTCAACTGCCCCTGCCCGATGGCCTTGATTCTGATGCCGTGATTGCAGCGATTGATCCGGCCAAGGATGTGGACGGCCTGCATGTGGTCAATGCCGGACTATTGGCGACCAACCAGCCCGCCCTGACCGCCTGCACCCCCCTTGGGTCCATGCTCTTGCTCAAGGACGCTCTGGGCGATCTGACGGGGCAGCATGCGGTTGTGATCGGGCGATCCAACCTGGTGGGCAAGCCGATTGCCCAATTGCTGCTTCAGGCCGATTGCACCGTGACCATGGCCCATTCGCGCACCCGCGACCTAGCAGCCCTATGCCGCCAAGCCGATATTCTGGTTGCTGCGGTTGGACGGCCAGAAATGATCCGAGGCGACTGGATCAAGCCCGGCGCAACCGTGATCGATGTCGGCATTAACCGGGTCCCTGCGCGCGATCCTGTGGCCGCAGCCGAGGGCAAGACCCGGGTGGTTGGCGATGTTGCCTTTGATGAGGCGGTGACGGTGGCTGGCCAGATCACGCCTGTGCCCGGCGGTGTGGGGCCGATGACCATTGCCTGCCTGCTGCAAAACACCGTTACCGCCGCCAAGCGCCTGGCCAAGATCGCCTAGGGTCCCACCTCGCCCTTTTGCATAATCGGCGCTTTCCAATTAGCGCCACAGCATTCTAAACTCTGTGCAGGGGGAGTTTAGACCATGGACTATCGATGCGGCTGGCTGATTGGGCTGGCACTTGTGACGGCCTGCTCCAAGCCGCCGCCACCACCACCGACGCCGCAACAGGCCCTGGCGCTGAGACCCTCGGATACGCGACTGGCCGGCTTGTATGAAACCTCCTGCAAGGCCTGTCATGCCCACGCCCAAAGCGGTGCGCCGCTGGTGCATGATCATGCCGCCTGGGACCCGCGCTGGAAACAGGGTTTGGCAAGTCTGCAAGAGCATGTGATCTTGGGCTACAAGGCCATGCCAGCGGGCGGGCAATGCCTGACCTGCACACCTGCCGACCATCAGGCCCTGATCCGTTTTATGGCCGACCAACCGGAGAAGCCCTGATGATTACACGCCGCGCTGCCCTCACCGCGACTGGCGCCGGTCTGGTTGCCCTGGGTACCGGGGCCGTGCTGGCCACACGCGACAAGCCAGAGCCCGCTGGACCACCCGCGACAGACAATGCCGGTCGCACCGTATGGCGCAACTGGTCGGGCATTCAGCATTGCTATCCCACCCAAAGATTGGCCCCCACCAGCGAGGCTGAGATCGCCCAGGCGCTGAAATCGGCGCCCGGTCCGGTGCGCGTTGTCGGGGCAGGTCATTCGTTTACGGCGCTGGCAACGACGGCTGGCACAATGATGAGCCTGGACCAGATGGCGGGCCTTATCGGATGGGATGGCGATCAGGCGATTGTGCGGGCTGGAACCCGGCTCGGAGACCTAGGGCCAGCCCTGGCGGCCAAGGGCCGGGCCATGGCCAATCTGCCGGACATAAACAAACAGTCCCTCGGCGGCGCTCTGGGCACCGGCACCCATGGCACGGGCAAGTCGCTTAAGGCCATTCATGGCGATGTCACAGCCTTGACCCTGGTAACGCCAAGGGGCGAGGTCATTGCCTGCTCAGCCGCGCTTGAGCCCGAAGTGTTCAATGCGGCCAAGGTGTCCTTGGGCGCGCTGGGCGTCATAAGCCAAGCGACCTTGCGCACCACCGCCAATCGGCGTCTGCATCGTCAGGTCTGGGTTGAGACCATCGAACAAACCTTTGCCGAGGCCGAGGCGCGCTGGGACAAGCACCGCAATTTCGAGTTCTATGCCTTTCCCTTCACAGGCATGACGGCCAATATCACCCATGACGAGACCGATCTTGCCGCGACGATTGGTGGTCATTCCGAAGATGACAGCGTGCTGGAACTGATGCGCACCTTGCGCAATCTGCTTGGCTTTTCCACCCCCCTGCGTAAGGCCGCCGCAAAGGCCCTGCTAGGCACGGCCAAGCCCGAAGACGTGATTGATGAGGGCTGGAAGCTTTTGTCTACGGACCGGCCCGTGCGCTTTAATGAAATGGAATTTCACCTGCCCGCTGAAAACCAGTTGGCGGCGCTGAAGGCGGTGATTGCGGTCATAGAGCGCGAACGGCCCGACATCTTTTTTCCAATCGAGGCGCGACGCATAGCCGGTGATGATGCCTGGCTTTCCCCGTTCCAAGTTGGCCCGCGCGGTTCGATTGCTGTGCATTGTTACTATAAGGATGAGTTTGCGTTTCTGTATGACCTGATCCAGCCGATCTTGCTGCAATATGGCGGTCGCCCGCACTGGGGTAAGCTGCATAATCTGCAAGGCTCGCAACTGGCAGGCCTTTATCCCAACTGGAAGGATTTTCTCGCCGTTCGCCAGCGGCTGGACCCAGAGGGGCGGATGCTGAACCCCTATCTCAAGGGCCTGTTCAATGTCTGAACCTGCCCCATCGCGGCGCAGACTATTGGGCGCAGGTCTGGCAATAGGGGGCCTGTCCGCCCTCACCCTTGGAGGACTATCCATGCGAAAGCGCGATCTGGGCGGCCCGCATGCGCCGTATTTTCTCAAACTGTCACAGGCCCTGGACAAGGCGGGGCTGGCCCATCCGTGCTTGATCATTGATCGCCAGCGCTTGGATGCCAATATCGCGGCCGTCAAGACCGCCCTGCCCGCCCGTCAGGCCTTGCGGGTGGTGGTCAAGTCCCTGCCCTGTCTGGACCTGCTGGATGCCGTCACAACCGGCATGGGGACGGATCGCTATATGGTGTTTAACCGCCCCATGATGACCACCATGGCCGAGCAAAGACCGCAAGGCGACTATCTGATGGGCAAGCCCCTGGCGGCAGCGGAGGCCAAGGCTTTCTATGCTGGGCTTAAACGCAATGCCTTTGATCCTTCGAGGCAATTGCAATGGCTGATCGATACTCCAGCACGCCTTGATCAGTATGCGGCCATAGCCGCAGCGAATGGCCAGGCCATGCGGGTCAATCTGGAGATTGATATTGGCCTGCACCGGGGCGGATTTTCCAGTCCGCAGGCCTTTGCCGAGACCTTGGCGCGGATCAAGGCTAATCCCAGCCTCATCCTATCTGGCCTTATGGGCTATGACCCGCACCTAGCCCATATCAAGCCGGGCGAGGGCCGCGACAAGGCCCTGGCCCGCAGTCGCCAGACCTATCAGGACTTTATCGATCAGGTAAAGGCCAGCGGCCTTGACCTTGAGGGCCTGACGCTAAACACAGCCGGAAGCCCGACCTTTCACATGCACAAGGACAATCCCTATGCCACTGAGGTCTCAGTGGGCTCGGCCTTTGTTAAGCCGCAAGATTTTGACACCGATACCTTGAACAGCCATATGCCCGCCGCCTTTATTGCCACCCCCGTGATCAAGGCCTTGCCTGAAACCCGCCTGCCAACGGCCGAGGCCTTGAGCGGATTATTGCGCTTTATTGATCCCAATACGACACGGGCATTTTTCATCCATGGCGGCCACTGGCTCGCCACACCAGTATCTCCGCCTGGCCTGGAATATTCAGACCTGTTTGGGCGCTCCAGCAATCAAGAACTGCTGACCGGTTCGGCCAAGGTCGATCTAGAGCCCGATGATTATGTCTTCTTGCGTCCAAACCAGAGCGAGGCGGTGTTTTTACAATTTGGCGATATAGCCGTATTCGACAAAGGCCAGATCAGCGCCCGCTGGCCGGTGTTTAGCGTTTCGGCATAGTGTCCAGCGTGGCATTGGTCCAGGTCACGATCTTGGACTGACACTCGGTCACGGCCTTGTCCAGGGCCTCAACCAGATCACGCACGCGATTGGCATCGGCCTTTTGTTCGCAGTCAAACAGGTTCTGGGCGACAATCGTGCGGTTATCGGCATCAACCAGCAAGCCCTGCACATTGACCGCAGCCACAGGCCTGCGACCGCGGTCATTATAGCGAACCTCAAAGGCGCGCACATCGAGGCGCAAACTCATTGTCGCCAAGGCGCCATCGCCGCTTCGGATCAGACGAGAGCGACCGGTGCTTTGCGAAAAACTATTGCTCAGCGAGGCATCAAACAGCACGCCTGCACTGTCAAACCAACGCGCATCGGCGATATAGGCGCTTTGCTGACCAGTCATGGTCAATATCCGGTCACCGGAGGCGGCGCGGTTAAACTGGGTCGGCCCCTTAAGGATTGAGACCAGGTCTTGGGGTTGCTCACCGACCGAGGCCGCCGTTTGAACGCCAAATCGATAAAGCTGCACCGGCTTGGTCTTGGGAAACAGGGTAATACAACCCGATAGGCCCAGCATCAGCACAAGACCTAGGCTAGCGACCATCAGGCGCTTACGGGTTTGAAACCGAGAAATCATTGCCGGACCTCCAATTCCTTGGCTGGTGCCTTGGTAACCAGACCACGGGGACTTTTTTCCGCTTCGGCGGCCAAGCGATCAAAGGATTGGGCCGCCGATTCCAGCGTCTCGATTGCTGAGGTCAAACGCGGCAAACCAACCTTGGCGAATTCAGCCGCAGGGTCCTTGACCGTGGCGATCACCGCGCGCGCGTCCTGAGAAGTCTGGCGCAGTTCATCGGCGGCGGAACTGACATCGCTTAAGGCCTTACGCGCATCGCCATTCACCAGCTTATCGGTAGACTCACTGGTGGCCTTTATGCTTTGGGCTGCATCGTCAATGGCTTTCAAGGTCGTTTCGATCTGGGCCAGAATGACCTTACGATCCCTAGCCTCGCCCGTCACATCCGCAATATTGCGCAGGCTGCTGCCAAAAACGCGGATGTTTTCGTCCGACATGACCCGGTTAACACGGTCCAGACTGTCCAGCGTGCGGGTCAAGACCGTGCCGCCGCCTTCCAACAGGTCAGCAAGCGCACCGGGCCGACTGGGTAGGTTCGGAATTTCGCCGCGCTTGACCGTATCGCGCAACATCGGCTTGGCTGACGTGCCGCCCGTGATCTGGATATAATTGACGCCGGTAATACCTTGAGGCTCCAGGGTCGCATAGGAATCGGTTCGGATCGGCACGTCAGAGGTCACGCGCGCGCGCGCGATCACGCGGCGAGTATCTTTCGGATCCAGCGATATCGTGATCACTTCACCAACCTTGATGCCGTTAAAATGCACTTCCCCGCCCTCGGACAAGCCGCGCACCGGCCCGACGAACGAGATATTATAGAAGGCGTAATCGCGATTGAATTGCAGATTGGCCAACCAGGCGATGAAGATCGCGGCACAGCCAACCAAGATCAAAGAGATCAAGCCCACCAGAAAATAATTTGCATTTCTTTCCATTACACAGCCCCTTTAGCACTGCTTGCAGGCTTTGCGGAAGCGGCAAGCGATGAGGCCGCAGCCCGGCCTCTTGGACCACAAAAATATTCCTGAACCCAGGGATGGGTTGATGTCTCAAGCGCCTTTGCTGAGGCCTTGGCGACGATCTTTTTGTCCGCCAGCACCGCAACAGAACTACAGATCGTATAGAGACTGTCCAGATCGTGCGTGATCATGAACACAGTCAGGCCAAGGCTGGCCGACAGGTCGGCGATCAATTCATCGAACGCACCGGCCCCAATCGGATCAAGCCCAGAGGTCGGCTCGTCGAGAAACAACAGGTCAGGGTCCAGAGCCAAGGCCCTGGCCAAGGCCACGCGTTTGATCATGCCCCCGGAAAGCTCGGACGGTTTCAGGTTAATGGCATGGGGCGGCAACCCCACCAATGCCACCTTGACTGCGGCCAGTTCCCGCATATCGGCGACAGACAGATGGCTATGCTGCAACATGGGGGCTTCAATGTTTTCGGCCACGGTCAGGTTGGAAAACAGGGCCCCGCGCTGGAACAAGACGCCCCACCGCCGGTCCACCGACTGACGCTGGGTACGGGTCGCGGTCGCAAGGTCCACACCGAATATCTTAACATGGCCCTCATCAATCGGTTTAAGGCCAAGAATAGTATTGAGCAGGACCGACTTGCCCGATCCAGACCCGCCGACCACGCCGACAATCTCGCCAGCCTCGATGGTCAGGTCCAGGTCCTTATGGATCACCCGCTCGCCAAAGCGTGACACCAGACCCGAGATCACGACTGGCGCCGGCGCCGTTTCAGGTACGGGGCTCATATATCGAGCTCCATATAAAGCAGGGCAAACACAGCATCGATCAGTATGATCGAAAAGATCGATTGGACCACTGCCGAGGTCACCCGCCGGCCCAGCGATTCAACATCGCCCCCGACCTCCATGCCCTGACGACAGCCAATCGCGGCAATCACGCCCGCCATGACCGGGGCCTTGCTCATGCCGATCCAAAAATGCGTCGCCCCGACATTTTCAACAATCCGCTGAAAGAAGAAGGCCGGACCAAGATCGAGCAAGCCCCATGTCACCAGCATGCCGCCAAACAGCCCCGACACGGTGGCGACAAAGGTCAAGATCGGAATGGCAAACAAAAGCGCAAAAAACCTCGGCAGCACGAGGGCATCAAACGGATCAATGCCAAGCACCTTCATGGCATCAATTTCCTGACTCATCTTCATGGCCCCAATCTCGGCGGCAAAGCTGGAGGCCGAACGTCCCGCGAGCAGGACCGAGGTGATGATCACATTGAATTCGCGCAAGACCGCAATGCCGATCAATTCGACCACAAACACCTGGGCCCCGAACTTGGCCAGCATATTAGCCCCAAGCAGGGCCAAAACGGCGCCGATAAAAAAGGCGGTGACCGCAACAATCGGCAGGGCATCCAGTCCCGCCCGCTCAATCAATGAAAAACACGACGCCCAGCGAATCCTGTGCGGCTGCGCCAAGGCCCGACAAGCGGCAACCAGCAGGTGGCCATTAAAGGTTAAGGTGTCAATAATGTCGTCACGCACGCCATAAAGCCCGCGCCCTAACCGCTCCACCATGTCCCGAAACGGCCTGGGCCTGCGTTTTGGTGCCTTTTCCAGCACCGAGCGCGCCTGCAATACCAGAGCAACCAACCGCAAGGTTTCGGGCCGACCAATCAGCCGGTCTGGCTTAGCGTCAGGCCCCAAGGCGCGGGCAAGGGCCAAGGCCCCGACCGTATCGACACGCTCAACGCCGGAAAGATCAATCTGGGCAGCCGTATCCTTGGCCAAGGCCGCATCAAGCCGCGCCCCGACCCCGCCTAGACCTTGATCGGTCCAGTCACCACTGGCGACCAGACGCAGCCGATCTCCGGCCCCTTCAAGCCGAAAATCAGCGGTCAATGACGGCCTCACAGCGCAAGATCACAATCAGTTCTCCAAAAGATACCTTGTTATATCAGATAATTGCGCCGCCCCCAAGCTGTGCTTTTGGCCATACGCCCTAGGCTGGAACCGCCGAGCCCCACTCGCTCCAACCCAAGACTTTCGGGGTACCGGGCAGATACATGCCCTCATGGCTTGTGAGATCAAAGCCCGCTGCCTCAATGCCAGATGCGATCGGACGGGTCAGGTGGCATCCACCGGCCATGCGTTTCCAGACCGGTTCGAGCCTGTCTTGCCATTTTTGCACACGGTCATCTGGGGCCAGGCCATGTTCGCAAAACAGCAAGGTACCGCCGGTTTTCAGCACGCGCCGCGCCTCGGCCAGAGCCGTTTGCGGCGAATGCACCGAACACAGGGTGAAGGTACAGACGACCGTATCAAAGCTCTTGTCTTCAAACGGCAGGTCCTCGGCTATGCCCTTGGCTATGGTGACGTCCAGCCCAAGCGCCCTTGGCGCACGTTCGGCCTGGGCGCGCAGCTCGTCGGACGGGTCTACCCCGTCAAGATGACTGACCGCCAAAGAATTGTAAAAGCTGAGATTGAGGCCTCCGCCTATGCCCAGTTCCAGCACACGCCCGGTGGCCATATGCACCACCTTGGAACGCTGCTTCATTATGGGCTTGGATGAACATGCACAGCCAATCAGCCGCGGCATGATGTGTCGATCATAAAATGAGGTCATAATTCCCTCCATGATCCCTGTTTGAGTTCAGGGAATGATCAATCATACGCTCTTTATGACGGCAAAGCCTAATCTTGCCCAATCAAGGACTCGAAAGCATCAATTTTTCCTGAGGCGATATCGGCAAGACTGATGGCGGGCCAGCCGATCATGGTGGTTTCACTGGCCAGCCAGGCCGAACTGACCATATCGCGCAAGCTTGCCGCCCCTACGGCCAGACGTTTTGTGACAAAGGCCTTGCCCCGGGCATCGCCCAGCTCAAACCCGCCGTCCTTCTCTAGGGCATAGAGTGGCTCGACCTCGTTTGCCGTGGCCTTCAAATAGCCCAGGCTGGCCTGCTCGATGGAACAACCACAGGCGACCGGGGCGGGCATGGCCGCCTCGACGGCATCTTGCACGATGTTTTCCCGCACGAACTGACCTTCGAAACGGGCATGAATCGTGCGCGACTGGGTATAGCCCTTGGGGTTTGGCCACTCGCCCCAGCCATTGAAATGTTCCGTCACATGAAGCGGCTGGCTGGCATCTCCGACATAGTGCGACCAGACCCCCAGATTATTGATAATCAAGGCCTGACGCCGCGCCAGATCGGCCTTGAGCCAGGCGCGCTTTTGCGGGGTCTTTGCCAGGGGAATAGCCAGGCTTAAGGCCCGCCAATAGGCAAAATCCTTGGCCAGCTGCTGCCAGCCATCAATCATGGCATAAGGCAAATAGCCGGTCTTGCTGCTGTCTGTGCCCAGCCCACGCAAGGCGGCATCAAACTCACCGCGCGTTGGAGGCAAGGGCTCCAGGGCCAGAACCCCGCCGACCTTGCCCGCATCGTCCAGATCAACAAAATGGGCCGGATCGCGCATGGCGTCATGGATGCGCCCAGCCCCCTTGGAACGGTCCGGCTCGCGGGCCAACTCGCCTATGGTGACAAGGGCTTCGGGCGTTTTCAGAAATGCCGGCAGGTCTGGCCCAAGGCTCTTGACCCCCAGGACGGCAATCATGCGGTGACCCGTGGAGCCCCAGGCCAGGGCCTGTTGCGCACACAAGCTGATCGTCAGGGCAAGACACAGGGCTTTCAAATAACGGGTCATGGGCGCTCTTTGCGATGAAAATTAGTCTGTGATGTTGAAGTCAAGTTCGACGCGCTTAATCCAGCTGCGAATAAGCGGGTAATGGGCCAGATCAAATCCGCCCTGATGCGCAAGCCGCGTATAGGCCACAAGGGACAGATCGGCCAGGCTGACGACCGAGCCGACCAGATAGGCACTGTCCGCTAGGGCCAATTCCATCCGGTCCAGGGCCGCATAGCCGCGCTGCATCAGTTTTGGCTCGATCGCATCGGGCTTAAGCCCTGCCATGTGCCGCTGAAACCGCACCACAGCAATATAGGGCTCGTGGCTATATTGCTCCCAAAACAGCCATTCCAGCATCTTGGCGCGCGGATAGGCATCGGTCGGGATCAGGCGCGAACCTTCGGCCAGATACAGCAAGATCGCGTTGGACTGGGCCAGGACTGCCCCGTCATCCAGCACGATGCAAGGCACCTGGGCGGCCGGATTAAGCGCCAGAAAGCCTGGTGTCTTGGCCTGACCGGCCAGCACGTCAATCTCGGTCCAGCTATAGTCCAACCCCAAAAACCGGGCGACCCAGAGCACCTTTAGGCAATTGCCAGACTGGCCGTCGCCATAGATTTTCAAGATCGAGTCTCCATCGCGATTGACCATTGGGGTTGATGATCGTGTGATTGGTGTTTATCTGGACTTGGCGCAAAATGCCAAGGCCAATCCAGAGATGCTCTTGACCTTGTTCAAATCACTGCGCGCTTTGGGCTTAAGTGCTTGTGTTTTAGCACTTGTTTCGGCCACAGCAAGCGCTCAAACCAAGGCCGATTCCCAACCTGTTCGGACCGAGTCGGGCGCACAACAGGTGCCAGATCTGATTGGCGACCTGATCTTAACAAGCTTTTCAGAGGTCAAGGCCGGTCTGCCGAACGTGGACTGGACCTTGGTGGCGCGGATGTATCACATCGGAAATCGTGGGGTTGGCGGGCGGGACTCGCTGGGCTGCCAGGTGGTACCGCTGCGCACCGTCGCGGTTGATCCAAAACTGGTGCCCAGGCGCACCATACTCTTCATCCCCCAAACCATAGGCCTGCCGGTTCCCGGCGGCGGAACCCATGACGGCTATTGGTATGCGTCGGATACGGGCGGTGGCATTAAGGGGGCGATGATTGACCTGTTTACCGGCCATGGTGCCCGCTCCATGACCCCTCTGATGCAGCAGGGCCTTAACCTGGCCAATCTCGCAACCAGCAAGGTCGGCGAGTTTAATGGCTGCCCGCCGGCCTGGCCCCAGAACGGCCGCTAGGGCTAAGGCCTAGATATCGGCCCCGACATCGCCCTCTGGCCCGCCATCGGTGCGGGTCAGATGGATGCCGCACTCGGTCTTGTCTGACCCCGCCCATCGGCCCGCCCGCACATCCTCGCCCTCCTGCGCAGGCTGGGTGCAGGGCCAACAGCCAACCGATGGATAGCCGAACGCCACAAGCGGATGCGGCGGCAAATCATGGGCCAGCACATAGGCATCCAGTTCGTCCTTGCCCCAGTTCGCCAGGGGATTGAACTTGATCTTGCCGTCAGCCTCCTCGACAACGGCCAGGCGCAAGCGATCACCGCCATGAAACCGCTTTCGTCCCGTAATCCAAGCCTCAAACCCGCCAATCGCTCGGTCCAGCGGCAGGACCTTGCGGATATGGCAGCAGGCATCGGTATCGGTCTTCCAAAGATCGGCCTTGGGGTCGGTCGTCGCCAGGTCCTGAAATTGCGGCCTTAGATCGCGCACATTGGTCAGGCCAAGCCGCACAGCCAGTTGCTGACGATAGTCCAGGGTCTGGCCAAACAGCATGCCGGTATCGAGGAATAGCACCGCTAGATCGGACTTAATCTGCGCGACCATGTGCAATAGCACAGCCGATTCCGCGCCAAACGACGAGACAAGCGCCAGACGGTCGCCAAATTGTTCTATGGCCATAGCCAATATATCCTGCGGCTTGGCGGCGCGAAGGTCGTGATCGAGCGAGCGGGCCAAGGATTGGGCCGCGCTTAAGTCAGGCAAGCTATCAAGCGCCATGGCTGTTATATCCTTTCCGGTTCGGCATAGGCGGGAACCCGGCCATCGGCGGCTTTTTGATAGACATGGCGGTGACGATGGGCTGCCTTGTCCCAATCGGCGGCGCTGGAGCCATCGGCGGGCACAAAGGCATCAAAACCGCACCGCAGCATAAAGCCTGCCTGCTCGCGCAAGACGTCGCCCACAGCGCGCACCTCGCCGAGATAACCCAAACGCTCACGCAGCAAGGTTGCCGAGGTATAAGCCCGGCCATCACGAAATTTTGGAAACGCAACAGCCACGACCGCGAGCCGATTTATGAATGCGCTTAGCGCCTCGACGGCCTCGGCCGGTTCAATTTGAACTCCGACCGATACGCCGCTGTCGAGCAAGGCCTCGCCTTGCGCCTTGAGACGGGTCAGGCTGACAATCACGTCCGCGCCTTGCGGGATCGCGTCCTCATCCTGGACCGTGACAAAACGGTCTTCGACGGGCTCTGCCCCAGCGGCGGTCAGCTTAATGAGCGACGGCATAAACAGCCTCCTTAAAGGGGGCCATGCCCAATCGGCGATAAGTGTCCAAAAACCGCTCCCCGTCCTGACGAAGGTCCAGATAGACCGCAACCAGCGTGTCTATGGCCGGGGCGACCTGGTCGGCAGCAAGGGCCGGGCCGAGCATTTGGCCGATGCTGGCGTCTTCTGCGCCCGATCCGCCAAGCGTGAGCTGGTAAAACTCCTCGCCCTTCTTATCGACCCCCAAGACGCCAATATGGCCGACATGGTGGTGCCCACAGGCATTGATGCAGCCAGAAATCTTGATCTTCAGTTCGCCAACCTTTTCGGCCAGATCGGGATCAAGGAAACGCTGTGCAATCGACTGGGCCACCGGAATGGCGCGCGCATTGGCCAGGGCGCAATAGTCCAGGCCCGGACAGGCAATAATGTCGGAGACCAGATTGATATTAGGCGTCGCCAGTCCCGCTGCGGCCAGGGCCTCGAACACGGCCAAGAGGTCGTCTTGCTTGACGTGCGGCAGAACCAGATTCTGTTCATGCGTGACCCGCACCTCGCCAAGGCTGTAGCGTTCGGCCAGGTCGGCAATGACCTCTAGCTGATCGGCATTGGCATCGCCGGGCGTGGCGTCATGGGCCTTGAGCGAGACATCCACAATCGCATAGCCGGGGGCCTTGTGCGCACTGACATTATTGCGGGCAAAGCGCGCAAAGGCCGGATTGGCAGCGCGAGCCGCCTCATAGGCCGGCGAAACCGGTGCCAAGGTTTCTAGGCCCGGCTGAACAAAGGCTGTGCGAATACGCGCCAGCTCGGTGTCGGGCAGGTCCGCGCGCCCAGCGTCAATCTGCAACCATTCCGCCTCGACCTGACGGCCAAATTCCTCAGCGCCCAGGGCCGCGACCAGGATCTTGATCCGTGCCTTATAGATATTGTCGCGGCGACCATGGCGATTATAGACCCGCAAAATGGCTTCCAGATAGGACAAGAGCCGCTCGGCGGGCAGGTGTGCCTTGATGGTTGAGCCAATATAGGGCGTGCGCCCCATACCGCCCCCGACCATGACCTCAAAACCCAGCGCACCATCGCGATTGCGCCGCAGGATCAGGCCGACATCGTGAACCTTGGCCGCCGTTCGGTCCTTGAGCGAGGCGGTGACGGCAATCTTGAACTTGCGCGGCAAATAGGAAAATTCGGGATGCAGGGTCGACCATTGGCGAATGGCCTCGGACCAGACCCTAGGATCATCCACCTCCTCAGCCGTCGCGCCAGCCCGTGGGTCGGAGGTGACATTACGGATGCAATTGCCCGAGGTCTGGATGGCATGCAGGTCAACCTGGGCCAGGGCATCGAGAATGTCGGGCGTATCGCGCAACTTGATCCAGTGAAACTGGATATTCTGGCGCGTCGTGAAATGCCCATAGCCCTTGTCATAGGTCCGCGCGACCCAGGCCAGCCGCCGCACCTGGGCGACATTCAGTGCCCCATAGGGAATGGCGACCCGCAGCATATAGGCGTGGAGCTGAAGATAGAGGCCGTTCATCAACCGCAAGGGCTTGAACTGGTCCTCGGTCAATTCCCCGGCCAGGCGGCGGACCACCTGGTTTCGAAACTCGTTGGAGCGGTCGGCAAGGACCTCTTTATCAATCGCATCATAGCGGTACATGGTCGGTCCTTACTTGCGACGGATAAGATCAAGTCGGCCGGTCGAGCGCGCCGCCCCGGCTGCGGCACTCAAGGCGGCAATGGCCGCGCCGCCGACAGCCTGCTTGCCGTGGGTTAGTTCATTGGTCGGGCCAAGCGCACGCAGGCGCTCGCGATAGCTGACCGGCGCAAGTCCGGCACCGGCCTCGGCGACATCAATCAGATAGGCATCCACGACGGTGCGCACCTGAGCCTTGGCCACCGCTAGCGCCGCCTCGGCCGCCTCTGCATCGCTAAACAGTTCGGCATCAGCAAATTGTTCGGCCCAATGGTCCTTGGCCCAGAACACCACATCACCCTCGGCCAACAGATTGGCGGTCAGGGCCTTTAGAAAGGTCGCGCTCATGCCTGGGCTCGCTCAGATTCGGGAAGGACTTCGGCCAGATCGCTGGCCATGGCCGCGACCTCGCCAATGATCAGTATGGCCGGGCCGTCAAGCGCGCTGACCGCCGTGGCCAGGTCGCCCAGCCGCGTCAGGACACGGGCCTCATGCGCCAGGCTGGCATTCTCAACCACCAGCACCGGCGTTGCCGCATCCCGGCCAGCCCGCATCAGGCGCGCGGCGATCAGGGGCGCCGTCGACAGGCCCATATAAACCACCACTGTATGATTGGTACGGGCCAAGCCGGTCCAATCTAGATCAGGTGTCTGATCCTTTGCCGCATGACCGGTGACAAACGTCACCGACTGGGCAAGGCCGCGATGGGTCAAGGGCGCGCCTGCGCGGGCACTAGCGGCCAGGCCTGCACTCACCCCCGGCACGACCTCAACGCTCAAGCCAGCCGCGCGGCAGGCCAGCATTTCTTCACCCCCGCGACCAAACACAAACGGATCACCGCCCTTGAGCCGAACCACCTTTAGCCCCTCAAGGCCTAGCGCCACCAATAGAGCGTTTATGTCGTCTTGCGGCAGGGTATGACGCGACTTGCGCTTGCCCACATCGATAAGTCGGGCCTGGGGTCCAGCCAGGGCCAATATGCCCGGCGGCGTTAGACGATCATGCACTACCACATCGGCGGCCTGCAAAAGCCGAAGCGCCTTAATGGTCAGGAGATCAGGATCACCAGGTCCCGCCCCCACCAGCCAGACCTGCCCACGGGGCCGCGCGTACGGCGCAGCAGGATCAGAGTTTAAAACAACCAGGCCTCGGGCCATAAGCTGCGGTATCCTTCAACCAAAACCCTAGCCAATATCGCCAGGCGGCCACTTGCTAGCACACATAAGCGCATTTTGCGGGACGAACCGCACAGGTCCGCCCCGCAAAAGGTTCCAGAACAAAAGGGCCATTAAGCAATGGAACAGTTGCAAATTGGTCCCGAGCCTGCCAATTCGCAAACCAAGACTTCTGCCTAGGTGTTTAGGAAAACTATGGACCGCCGCCGTCTGCCACCGCTCAATGCCCTGCGCGCCTTTGAGGCCGCAGCGCGCCATTTGAATTTCAGCCGGGCGGCAGAGGAGCTGTCGGTTACACCCGGCGCGGTCAGTCAGCAGATTCAGAACCTCGAAGATTTCATCGGTGCCAGCCTGTTTCGGCGCACGCCCAAGGGCCTGTTGCTAACCGATGCCGCACAGATTGCCCTGCCCGCCTTGCGCGAAGCCTTTGACCGATTGGCGGAAGCGGCCTCGATGCTCACGGCCGCCGTCGATGGCCGCCGCCTAACGGTTTCGGTTGCACCCTCGTTTGCTGCCAAGTGGTTGGTTCCTCGCCTTGGCCGGTTTGAAGCGGCCCATCCACAGGTCGATGTCTGGGTCTCAGCAGGCTTGGAACTGGTCGATTTTACCGGAGGCGAAGTGGATATTGCCATTCGGTATGGCTCTGGACGTTATCCTGGGCTTGAGGTGCATAGATTGATGCAGGAGACTGTTATTGCCGTGGCCAGCCCAGATTTTCTACAGGCCCACCCGCTTGCGCAATTATCGGACCTGACCGGCCAGATCCTGTTGCATGACGGCTCGCCCGATGCCGATGAAAGCTGTCCAGACTGGACCATGTGGCTGGCGGCGCGGGGGGTCAAGGGCATGGATGGTTCACGCGGCCCGCGGTTTAACCAGTCGTCCTTGGTGATTGAGGCAGCGGTCGGTGGCCGAGGGGTCGCCTTGGCCAAGCGCGCTCTGGCCCAGGCCGATCTCGATGCCGGACGCTTGGTGGCCCCATTTCAGATCGCCACAGCCGTGGATTTTGCCTATTATCTGGTTCACCCCAAGACCAAGGGCCGCCTGCCCCAGGTCAAGGCCTTTGTCGGCTGGTTGATGGCCGAGGCTGAGGCGCATGAAGCCGCATTACGTAGCCTGGATAATGGTGCCGGAATTTAGCAAGCAATGACACAAGTGCCCAAAGCCCCCACAGATTGCCAGACCATGACCGATGTGCGCGAAGGCGTCGATGCCCTGGACCGCGAACTGGTTGCCCTGCTGACCCGTCGTCAGGCCTATATGGATGCCGCTGCCCGCATCAAGCCCGATCGCAGCAAGGTCCGCGATCCGGCCCGGATTGAGGATGTCGTGGCAAAGGTCGTGGCCGAGTCCAACAAGACCGGCCTGTCGCCCGCCATTGCTGCACCGCTTTGGCGGTTGCTGATCGATCGTAGCATTGCCTATGAGTTCGCAGCCTTCGACAGGTTGCGCACGAAATAGTCCAAGATTGCGGCGAGGCCCAAGGCGTTTGCGCCAATCGTCAGGGCTTCGCCGCCCAAACCATGCCCTCGGTTTATTGCCGAAACTTGCAAACACCCGCTTGCCATTCGAGCATTATAGCGTATGTATCGCGCCCTCGCTGCTGCCCAGATATCTGGCCAGCCGGTGCGGGTGCATAGCTCAGTTGGTAGAGCAGCTGACTCTTAATCAGCGGGTCGTAGGTTCGAATCCTACTGCACCCACCATTTTTTCAAAAAAACTAGGTGGTCCTATGGTCGAGGTCTGGCGTTAGAGGGCGGTCGTGCCGCGCTTACGGGCAAGCGTTTATGGTGGCTCTGCACCGATTTCGAGCGTTCAAACCCCACGGGTTTAAACTTTCATAAATAAAAGCGGGTGGCCACAGTCAGCCACCCGCTTTATCAAGCGCAAACAAACAAGGCTTTTATGCCCTTAACAGCGCTATCGGTGCATACGCTCTAGCGGGGCACCGTATAAAAATCACTTCTTGCGCCACTCACTCACCAATGTCTTCGCCCGCGCGATTTGCTCGGGGGTCATAGATTTGGCAAGGGTTTCAATGGCGCTAAGAGCCTTCATCCGAGCTTCCAATTCGGTAATTCCAGCTGCGGCTAGACTGGACCATTTGTAAGCTTGAACGGCGTCCTTCTCGACGCCCTGCCCATTGGCATAAAGGTCTGCGATTTTCGCCTGGGCTTGAACATCGCCCAGATTGGCGGCCTTTAAGTACCAATCCGCAGATTCTTTCATGTCCGGTGCAACGCCGTGACCATTGGCATACATAAATCCTAGATAGTAGCACCCTCTAGCATCGCCCTGATCGGCTGCCTTTCGGAACAAGCCAGCAGCCGTCTTATAGTTCTGAGGAACACCTTGGCCGTTGGCGTAAAGCACGGCAAGGTTGGCTTGGGCATTGCTGAAACCTTGATCAGCGGCCTTTTGGTACCAGGCAACGGCCGATGAATAATCCTGCGAGACGCCGTTGCCGAGATTATACAACAATCCAAGACCAAACTGAGCGTCGGCAACATCCTGATCCGCTGCTTTTCTGTACAACTCTCCCGCCTTTACAAAGTCAACAGCAACACCCTTACCGTTGGCGTACATATAGCCGAGCGCAAATTGAGCCTTAGCAAATTGCTGGTCGGCCGCCTTCTGGAACCAAGCCGCCGCCGTTGCAAGATCCAAGGGAACGCCCGTGCCGGTATTATACATGGTTCCGAGAAGAAACTGAGCTTGAGGATAACCCTGATCAGCCGCCTTGCGGTACCAGCCAGCGGCGGTCGTATAATTCTTGGCGACGCCCTCGCCATCGCTATACAACATGCCGAGCAGGGTCTGAGCAGCGCCACTACCCTTGTTTGCCAATGCCGCCGAAACGCGAACAGCAGTTTTGAAATCTTTTTTGTCGTAAGCGCTTAAAGCCGCCTCAACCTGCTGTTCTTCATTCGCAATCGGTGTCGCAACAGCCGCCCGGTTCTGAGCCGCCGAAACCCCAAAAGAGCCGCCACTCACGGCTAAGACCAGACTAACCAAGACCAATTTTTTCATTGAAGCCTCCAGAATTTTAAAAACTACCATATAGCGATTCGATGCCCGCCAACCCCATAACCGATTATTCGTGTTTTTTCTATTACTAATTGCTGCCCCAATCAACAGAACATCACAAGCTTAAGCTGCAAACCTACCTGCTCCACAATGCGTGCTTTGGTGTTTTCAGTCGGCGCTTTCTTGTTTAGTTGCGCCGCCAATTGGGGCAAACCCAGATCAGCCTCGCCGCGCGGGCGGACATGCGATCGAACACACGCATAGATTTGGCCTTGAATTTGTGCAAAAAACGCCCACAACGTGACCGCTAGCCCATAAGGCGGAACCCAGATGGATATACTGGTCAAGGTATGTTGGGTCGCATTGGCGGCGATCCATTTTAGCCCTGCAGTCGTCGCCTTTCGGCCGGGTCTGGCGAAAACCCTTTATGGGATTGAGGCGGTCGGCCCCTTAGCGGTGTTGTTGACCCATCGCGGCATTCTGTTCCTCGCGGTCATGGGGGTCTGTATCCTGGCAGCGTTCGATCCGGATGCGAGGCTCGCCGCCGCGCTGGTCACTGCAATCAGCGTGGTTGGGTTCTTGATTGTTTATGCCCGGGCGGGGTTTCCCATCGGTGCGCTAAGGGCCATAGCCCGGGTGGACGCCCTTGCAGTTCTACCCTTGGCTCTGGTGACTTATGACGCTTGGTTTCGCGCCAAGGGCTAATATAGCCCCACGCCCGCCGAGCCATTACTGCGAAGGTTATTGCGTCGGATGACTTGCACCCGATAGGTTCGGCTAGAATAAACCCATTGGAGGACTCATTATGATCGCTTTTCGAACCCTGCTTGTCTTAATGTTCGTCGTCCTTTCGACCTATACAGCCATGGTGATCGGTACTGAGGGTTGGGACCTCTTGAGTGTGTTTTTCGCCGACATGGCCAAGATGCAGTGGCCCGGCCAGTTCAATCTGGATTTCATCTTGATGCTGACCTTTTCCGGCCTGTGGGTGGCGTGGCGGCATCAATTTTCGGCGGCGGGCCTTGGGCTTGCTGTGCTGGCGTTTTTTGGCGGGGCCTTATTCTTGAGCATTTATCTCCTTATCCAGACCCTGCGCACCAAGGGCGATATGCGCGTGGTCTTACTAGGCGAGGCGCGCGCGGACGGCTGAACCGCAAACGCGCCGCTAGACCCGGCAGACCTGCCCGCCTAAGCTAAACTCCAAACAAACGGGAGGCGGACATGGATCTTCAGCTTAAGGCAAAGAACGCGGTTATTCTGGGCGGAACGCGCGGCATTGGCCGGGCTATTGCCGAGACCCTGGCTAGAGAAGGCACCAATGTCGCCCTTTGCGCGCGTAATGCGGAGCAGGTGGCAGAAGCGGTTGCGGCTCTGAAAGCCTTGGGCGTTAAGGCCACGGGGGCCAGTGTCGATATACTCGACGGCGCGGCGCTTAAAAGCTGGATCACAGCGGCGGGCGAAGAGCTTGGCGGTATTGATGTGCTGGTGTCCAATGCCGGCGCCATGGCGCAAGGCGCTGATCCGGCCTCTTGGAACCAGAACTTCCAGCTTGATGTGCTAGGCATGGTCAATGCCTTTGACGCTGCCAAGCCGTTCTTGAAAAAGGCCGCTGCTGAGCATGGCGATGCATCCTTTGTCGTGATCTCATCGATCTCGGCGGCTGAAACCGATAATGCCAGCTCCTATGGCCCGATCAAGGCGGCCCTAATCCATTTTGCCAAGGGCCTAGCGCGGCAATATGCCAGCCAGCATATCCGCACAAATGTCGTCTCGCCGGGCACGGTCTATTTCGAAGGCGGGGTCTGGAATATGATCGAGACGAATATGCCCCATGTGTTCAAGGATGCCATGAGCCGCAACCCCATGGGCCGCATGGCGACGCCGCAAGACATTGCCAATGCCGCCGTCTTCCTCAGCAGTCCCTTATCGAGCTTTACCAGCGGCATTAATATGGTGGTGGATGGGGCCTTGAGCCGCCGGGTGAACTTCTAAAGCGCGTCCGGATAAAGCCCCCGCCAAAAGCTGCAATTATGCTCAGCCCCGGCATTAAACGTGCCGGTGGCCCCGGGGACAAGGCGTAGGACAGAGGCGTCGGACTGGTAAGGGGCCCAGTCCGGCGCACCCGGCGCGCTGGGCTTTGACGTGTGCACAAACGCGCTCCAATAGGCCACCATCTGCTCGGCAAGGGCTTGCGACGGTGCCGCAAGATTTGGACCGTCTAGTTTGGATTTATTGGAAAAATTGGGGAAAAAATAAGGCAGTTTCGCAGAATGCACAGCCCCCATTTCAAACCCCGCATAACCGGTGACAAGCGGCGCGGCGCGGTCGGCGAATTCATACTGATAGACAGGGGCCCAGGCCTTGGCCAGATCGGCTGTCTTTAAGAACATGCAATAATTCAGACCGACGCCCGGCATATAGTCTGACATGGCTGTGCCAAGCGCGACGGCGGCGGAGCCATATTGGCTAAGCGGGTAGCGCGCCTGCACGGCATCGGCATGAGGTCCATAAACCGCCCCGAGTTGATCGGCATAATTGGCGGCTGTGACCACCCCGCCCGCTGCAACCTGATAGGCCACATAGAGCCGCATTTCGTCTCGATTGCCGCCATTGATTATGGGCATGTGCAGGAAATCACCGCTGCTGAGGGCCTCGCGTCCCTGCTTGGGCTGGCTGTCCAGACCCACGGTCGGGGCAAAGGCCATCAGCTCAGTGCCTGCCACCTGATAGCCGGCCTCAGCCAAGGTCTTGGCCGACTTGCTGCGCAGGCAACTAAGCGCCTCAGCAAGCTTGTCGCACCCGACCAGGGCGGCCAGTTTCAGACCGGTGCTCTGGCTCTCGGTGACGGTGCGCAAGGGCACGGTGCAGCCTGCGCTCTGAATAATGGCCTTGTGAAACAGGCCTGCGGACTGTTTTGGCGCAAACAGGTGCATGCATACACTGGCAGCCCCTGCAGACTCGCCCGCCAAGGTGACATTGGCCGGATCGCCGCCAAAGGCCGCAATATTGTGCTGAACCCAACGCAGGGCCTGCCTCTGGTCTTCCAGTGCATAGGCCCCATTATGCGCAGCCCCAAAGGCCGGATGGGTCATAAAGCCTAGGGCTCCAAGCCGGTAATTGACCGAGACCACCACCATCTGACCCCGGCGGGCGAGATAATCCAGCGGATAGAGCGTGCCAGAGCCGCCAACAAACGCGCCGCCATGCAGCCAGACCAAGACCGGCAAGGGCTTGCGACCCTGCTCCGCCGCCTTTGGCCCCGCGACCTTAGGCACAGCCACATTCAAGAACAGACAGTCCTCGTCGTCGCTGGCCTCGGTCAGACCATAGCGGACGACCTGTGGGCAGGGACTGCCATAGGCCGTGGCCTTACGCACCGACGTCCAGGGCTGGACCGGGGCGGGCAGCTCAAAACGCAGGTTTGCGACCGGCGCGGCGGCATAGGGGATACCGCGAAATTCGCGAACACCATCATGGGCAAGGCCCTGAACCGGCCCGCTGGTGGTCACCACCAGACTGGGGTCAGCCGCACTGGGGTCAGCCGCACTGGGTTCAGCCGCCAGCGCCGCCGCCCCAGACAACAAGATCAAAGCGGCCAGAGCCGTGCCGAGAGCATTGTGAATGTATCGCGCCAGATTCATGGTTTAAACTTATATAAAAATTAAAGAAAATATCTTGATGTTAGCGACGGGTATTGAGCCGCAAAGCATCCCAGCTATGGTCCGCCGTCCAGCCGCCATCGACGGGCAGGCTAATGCCATTGATGAAGTTATTGTGCTCACTATCGGCCAGAAAAACGATCGCCGAGGCGACATCTTCGGGCCGGGCAAACCTGGCCATGGGCACGCGATTGATAATGTCTGTGTCGGAATAGGCCCCCGACCCCTGATCGGCAATATCCATCTCAGTCTTGATCCAGCCAGGACACACCGCATTGACGCGCACGCCGCGCCCACCCCATTCGGCCGCCAGGGTTCGGGTCAGGCCAATCAGGCCATGCTTTGAGGCATTATAGGCACTGCGATGAATGACGCCGCCAAGGCCAGCGACTGAGGCGATATTGACAATACTGCCCCGCCCGCGCGCCAGCATCTGCCGCCCAAGCGCCTGGCTGAGCAGGAAGGGCCCTTGAAGATTGAACGTCATCACCCTTTGCCATTGGGCCAGCCTGGTGTCCTCGGCGGGCGAGATCAGGCTGATACCGGCATTATTGACCAGCACATCGACCGCGCCGAACGCCTCGCCCATCTGGGCGGCGAGATCTTCGGCAAAGGCCTGCGACGACACATCCCCGACCACGCCGCGCACGGTCAGCCCCTCGGCGGTCAGCCTGGCCAATTGTTCGTCGAGAGGCTGAATATCAGTCAGTATGACCTCATAGCCCCGCTGCCCCAAAAGCGCCGCTGTCACCAGCCCCACGCCTTGCGCCGCGCCCGTCACCACTGCCGTCTTCATCTCGCCCAAGTCCTTGTTCTAGCCCAAACAGACTGCGGCGCCGGAGAGACCTCTCCAGCGCCGCAGGATCACATTGTCAGACCTTATTAGTCGCGGCAGAAATTAGCCAGATCGCTGGCTGTGTTGTTGGTGCATTAAGTGAGGCACATTTACTATGCCCGCCTCTATGATGGCCGAAACCCCTCGACGTTAGAGCAAGTGCGCCGTACCGAACGTAACGCCTATCGGACTCAAGCCGCGTATCTGAAAGCGGTTGGTGGCACGATGTGGACGAAGGATTTGGCGGGAACCTACGTCCCGCTGACGAGCGCCACCGCGAACTTCGCGGCTGAAGGATCAGTTCGTTCGTGGGTTGGAGCGGAAGCACTATCAGCAACCCTAACAAATACAGCGATCGACCGAAATTATAACACCTACCTTCGAAAGCTTGGTGAGTATGATAGAAACAATGGAACTCGTTCCACCCCATCGCCAAGGCAGCGATATGTAACAGTTCCGGTGTATACGCCGCCCGTGAGCTATTGAGGGGGTAGTAATGAATAGGTCTCTATCATTGCTTCTTTTACTGATCACAAGTGGCGTAACCATCTCTTGTGCGCAGAATGTGACCTGACCCTGACGTGACCCCCTGAAACTCGTCCAAAAATGATTAGAGTCCGCTCCAAGGAAGGAACGGACAAATGAAGCGATCAAGATTTACGCAAGAGCAGATTATTGGGATTTTGCGGGAGCAGGAGGCGGGCGCCTCGGTGCTGGATTTATGCCGCAGGCATGGTCTGAGCTCGGCGACCTTCTACAAGTGGAAGGCCAAGTATGGCGGGCTGGACGTGTCGGAGGCCCGGCGTCTGAAGGCTCTTGAAGACGAGAACACCAAGCTTAAGCGGATGCTGGCCGATGCAATGCTCGACAATGTCGCGCTGAAGGATCTGCTAGGAAAAAAATGGTGACG
>JBIIZD010000169.1:0-2747 GCA_044346445.1 Caulobacteraceae bacterium | reverse complement strand
GCGAGGCAATCGGCTTGATCAGGAAGGCATAGGCCAGGCCCAGCCCGCAGACCCAGCCGACAAAGGGCCGCCAGCCGCTGACAAACAGGTTTGGATTGGCCGCCTCGGTCTGGTTGATCGCGGCCTGGGCCTTGGCCATATCCGCATCGGCGGCCATTTGCGCCAGCTCCAGTTCGCGGCGCAGCTGTGCCTTCAAGGTCGGGTCGGGAATGGTGCGCGTCACCAATGTGTTCAAAAAACCAAAAACGCCGGTCAGGTCCATGGCTTAGGCCTTCATAAGGTTAGCAGCAATCCGCCGTGCCCAGCCCTTGCCAAAGCGCGGCCAGGTCGCCAGATCGGTCATCATGGCCAGACGCGCACCATAAATGAAGTTCAACTTCAAACTTCGCCTCCGGGTTTGGCGATTGAGAGTGAGGCTCTCAATCGCCGGATAACAACCCGGTAGGAGGGGGAGGGAAACCTTCCCCTCTGATCCCCGTCTAGCAAAAACCGATGAGAAAATCAACCATGCACCCGGACTCGGAATATCTGGAAACCATCCGCAAGCGCCTTGACCTGACCCAGGTCGAATTTGGCAGGGCACTGGGGATCACCGCGCGCGCTTATCAGGATATAACAAAAAACGGAATGGTGCCAAAGGCGTCCTATCGACTGGCCGCAGACTGGCTCTCACTCAAGGCGGCCATGGGTGCAAATGATCCGGGCCTAGCCAGTGACGGTGCCCGCCCCGTGGCGCTTGCCCTGTCCTTGGCGGGACTAACCGCCCAGACCCACCATGCGGTCATGGCCGCCGTTCAAAGCCAAAAGGGAGACTCATCATGCTGATGGATGTTTTGAATTTCACCTTTCAAAGCGCCTGGCACTTTATCGGCATTCTGGTCTTGATCATCGCCACAGGCGGGGCCTTAGCCGAGATTATCAAGGCCGCGCGACGCAAGACCTAGACAAGGCAGGGGGGGCTAGTCAGACCAGCCCCCTCACCGCCTTGCCACCCCGTTCATTTTCTCGACCGTGCGCATACCGCCAAGGCCAAGCATGCCAAACAGCAAGGTCAGGAGCGTGCCGACATCCAGCGCCTCCATCGGCACGCCGGACCATTTCTGGACCAGGGGCGAGGCAATCGGCTTGATCAGGAAGGCATAGGCCAGGCCCAGCCCGCAGACCCAGCCGACAAAGGGCCGCCAGCCGCTGACAAACAGGTTTGGATTGGCCGCCTCGGTCTGGTTGATCGCGGCCTGTGCCTTGGCCATATCCGCATCGGCGGCCATTTGCGCCAGCTCCAGTTCGCGGCGCAGCTGTGCCTTCAAGGTCGGGTCGGGAATGGTGCGCGTCACCAATGTGTTCAAAAAACCAAAAACGCCGGTCAGGTCCATGGCTTAGGCCTTCATAAGGTTAGCAGCAATCCGCCGTGCCCAGCCCTTGCCAAAGCGCGGCCAGGTCGCAAGTTCGGTCAGCATGGCCAGACGCGCGCCATTGAACCTGGCCATTAAGGCCGCGGGGGCCAGGCCCTCGATAGCCGCCAGACTAACCGGCCCAAGCACCCCGTCCTCGCCTGCGCCCACCGCCCTTTGCAGGGTTTTGATCGCAGGGCGAATGCCGCTATTAACCGCCATATCAAACAGATCAAACCGCACCGCTTCGGGCACGGACTCACAGCCCGCAGGCCGCCAATAGTCGCGCCGATAGATCGCCTTGGCCGCTTCCAGCGTCAGGCCCCCAATATCCACCGCCGGATAGGCGCGTTTGGAAATCCCATATTTGGTCTCGCCACCCGGGTCATGCGGGTCATTCACATAACCGCCCTCATGCGCCATCAGGGCCTCAAAAGCATCGTCAAAGGTCATGAATAGGAGCTCCGGCCATTACAGAGCCAAAGCTTAGGCGCGATCTGACGGGGGCGGATAAGTCTGGGCGGGGCGCTTAAAGATCTATGACCTAGCCTAGTCGCCCATCACCCGGCGCAAGGCCTCATTCATCCGCGTCTGCCAGCCGGGCCCCGTGGCACGAAAATGCGCGAGCACTGCCTTATCAAGCCTAAGCGTCACCTGCTCCTTTTCCGAGCCACGTGGCCGCCCGCCGCGGCGAATAACTTGTTCGCCCTCCATCAAGGTCGCCTTGGCAAACCAGTCCTCAGTCAGCTCGGGCGCATCGCCCGGATCAATCCAGGGCTTGGTTAAATCGCTGCTGCTCACGTGCATTCGCCTTTCGCATCGAGATAATATGCCGTCCCGTCGACCGGTCTGTATAAACCAAGACCACCATCCGCCCACGCAGATAGCCCACCGCAATCATCCGAACCTCGCCATATTCGGCCCGATTATCTTGAAACCGAAAGGTTTGGCCAGCCAGAACCTCAGCCGCATCGGCAAAATCAAGCCCCCGCGCCGCCAGAGTCGCCTCACGTTTAGCCGGATCGAAGGTGACGTCCATGCAGGTTAATGTAGTTACAAATACCCTGGCAGTCAAGAGAATCATGCGGCCCGGTTGGACCTTGCCCCCCCGGCTAAGCAAGCTTAGCCGCGCGCGGACAAATCAGTGCGCGACCCCAAAAAACAAAACGGCCCCCGCTAGGGAGCCGCTGTTTAGAATTCGCGTCAAACACACCGTGTTTAAGCCGCGCCGATGGTAGTCCCTAGGGGGGCACTGAAAGTGAGTGAAACCAAAGGCTTAACGTGTTAAACCGCAAAATCTCTATCATTGAATTCATTGATGTTTTTTTGCGATTGTAAAACCTAAAAAACGGAGAA
>JBIIZD010000168.1:0-2788 GCA_044346445.1 Caulobacteraceae bacterium | reverse complement strand
TAAGCTGGACCGCCGGGTCCTGAGCCGCGAAAGCAAGGCTTGGAAGATTGGCCGCAACAGCAAGCGCACCAGCGCCCGCCAACAGGTCTCTACGACTATGCATGGGTGTTCTCCAGGTTCACGCCTTCAGCGGCCAACCTAGAGGTGGAAATTCTGTCCGGCAAGACGGACGCGGCAATATCCAGATTTAGATTTGAACGGTCACACAACCCTAGGGCTTGCGCTTGTCCCAGCCATAGGCAACCCAGGAATGGCCACCCACATGTCGCGCCTCGATAATGCCGTCATCGGCCTTGGCCTTGGCTGGGCGACGGGCGCGCAAGACCAGGGCGATCAGGCCAAACAGGGCCGTGCTGACCACGGCAATCACCACCACGGTCGCAGCAAACACCACCGCCAAAACCGCCGCCGCCGCCGCCGCAACCGCTGCTATGACTGCGCCGCCAATCCAGACCAGACGCTGACCAGCCGAAGGCCGACCGATACTGGAACCCATGCTCGCTTCACCCGTCATGACCTTGCCTCACAGCCCTATACCGAACCAAAGATCATCTCAAAACATGGCCGCTTCAAGACTTTTCATCAATATGGCGATGGGGTGCTTAAGAAACCAGTGCCCGCCGCTCACGCATGACCGTATCATAGGCATTATTAATGGCCGCTGACTTGGCCTGGGCCACCAGCACATAATCCTGAGGCAGGCCGCGCGACAGGGCACGATCGGGATGGGCCTCGGACAGGGCGCTGCGCCAAGCGGCCCTGACCGTCTCATCGGGCGCATCGGCGGCTATGCCAAGGATCACATAGGGATCATCTGGCCCGGCCCCCATATGGGTGGCGCGCAGGCGGCGAAAGGCCAAGGGCGACAGGCCAAACAGGCGACTGACATCCTCCAGATAGACAAGCTCATCGCTCGTCACCACCCCGTCAGACAGGGCGATAAAAAACAGGCCATCGAGCACATCTTCGAGCAGTTGCGGGCAGTTGCGATAACGCTTGGCCAGACGCTTGGCATAGCCCTCAAAGCCCAAGGTTGTCTGGCGGGCCAGGTCATAGAGGCGCTGAATATCGCGCTGTTCCTCGGTCGGGGACTGAAACACCTCGGAAAAGGCGGTAAACTCCAAACGGTCAGCGCGGCCATCGGCCTTGGCCAGCTTGGCCCCAAGCGCGATCACGGCCGTTGAAAAGGCCGGGTCCTGCCCCGGCAAGCCCGGCGGACAGTCTTCGCAATCTGCGGCATCCATACAGCCAGACGCCAAGCGGGTGAGGTTTTGCCAGAAGGTCATAATGCGGCGACCTTAGGGACAAGAGACCAAAAACACAACGCCCCCACCCGATTTGACCTGCGGCGCATCAACGCTGCGGTGTATAGTTCAAGATTGGCGACAACCAACGCTCGGCAATATTGATATCCCAACCCTTGCGCCGCGCATAGTCTTCAGTCTGGTCGCGATCAATCTTACCAACACCAAAATAATGCGCGGCAGGATTGGCAAAATACAGGCCGGACACGGACGAGGCCGGGGTCATAGCAAAGCTTTCGGTCAGGCCCATACCCGTCGCGGCCTCTGCATCCAACAGCCGAAACAGGGTGGCTTTTTCGGTATGATCGGGCTGGGCCGGGTAGCCGGGCGCGGGGCGAATACCGACATATTTCTCTGCGATCAGGTCCTCGACCGTGGTAGCCTCATCGGCGGCATAGCCCCACAGCTCGGTGCGCACCCGCTTGTGCATGGCCTCGGCAAAGGCTTCAGCCAGACGGTCGGCAAGAGCAGCGGCCAGGATGGCGCTATAATCATCGCCCGCATCCTTGAACCTTTGCGCAATCAAGGGCTCGCCATGGCCGGCTGTGACCGCAAACGCGCCGATATAGTCGGGCCTTACCCCCTTGGGCGCGATAAAGTCGGACAGGGCCAGATTGGCCCGGCCCTCGGACTTGGCCATTTGCTGACGCAAGGTATGGAATCGGGCGATTTCGCGGGTGCGGCCCTCATCGGCATAGACGGCAATATCATCGCCCTCGGCATTGGCGGGCCAGAACCCGACCACGCCGCGCGCTTCAAACCAGTTTTCGGCAATAATCTGCTTTAGCATGGCTTGCGCATCGGCAAACAGATTGGTGGCCGCCTCGCCCACCACATTGTCGGTCAAGATGGCTGGATAGTGCCCGGCCAATTGCCAGCTGGCAAAGAAGGGCGTCCAGTCAATATGCTCGGCCAGATCGACCAGGTCATAGGGCACAAAACTGCGGGTTCCCAAAAAGCTTGGCACCTTGGGCTCAAAGCCTTGCCAATCTATGGCAAAGGCGCGGCGGCGGGCCTCTTCAAGGGGGGTGCGAACCTTGGCCTCTTGGCCGCGCTCGAACTGTTCGCGCACCCTTTGGTATTCGGCCCGGGTTTCCGCCTGAAGGCGGGTGCTTTCGGTCTTGGACAATAGCCCTGAAACCACCCCAACCGCGCGGCTGGCATCGAGCACATAGGTGGTCGAGCCTGCGCTATAGCCCGGCTCAATCTTGACGGCGGTGTGGGTCTTGGAGGTCGTCGCCCCACCAATCAGCAAGGGAATTGTAAAGCCGCGCCTTTGCATTTCCTGGGCAACAAACACCATCTCATCGAGTGACGGCGTGATCAGGCCCGACAGGCCAATAATATCGACCTTGTGCTCAATCGCAGCATCGAGAATACGGTCAGCGGGCACCATGACGCCCAAGTCTACGACATCGTAATTATTGCACTGAAGCACGACCCCGACGATATTCTTGCCAATATCGTGCACATCGCCCTTGACC
>JBIIZD010000091.1:0-10451 GCA_044346445.1 Caulobacteraceae bacterium | reverse complement strand
TCGATGCCCTATGCGGGATTGAGCGCGGCTATATGACCACCATCCATTCCTATACCAATGACCAGCCGTCCCTAGACCAGATGCATAAGGATCTTTATCGGGCCCGCGCCGCTGCGGTCTCCATGATTCCGACCTCGACGGGCGCAGCCAAGGCCGTGGGCTTGGTTCTGCCACACCTGAAGGGCAAGCTGGACGGCTCGTCGATTCGGGTACCGACGCCCAATGTCTCGGTGATTGACCTCAAGATTGTCCCAAGCCGCGATGTCACGGTCGAAGAGATTAATGCCGCCCTGATGGCCGCGTCTGAGGGCTATTTGAAGGGTGTGTTGGACGTTTCCAATGATCCTCTGGTCTCGGTCGATCTGAACCATATGGCTGCTTCCTCGACCGTAGCCCTGCCGCAGACCCAGGTGGTTGATGGCAAGCTGGCGCGGGTCCTGTCCTGGTATGACAATGAGTGGGGCTTTGCCACGCGCATGAGCGATACTGCCCTGACCATGGCCAAGTTCCTCTAGGGGTTTTGCGTGTTTAAAACCTTAGGCCAGGCCGGTGACCTGATGGGCAAGCGCGCACTCGTGCGCGTTGATTTCAATGTCCCCTTGCAAGACGGTGTGATCAGCGATGATACCCGTTTGCGCGCGGCCCTGCCGACGATTGAGACCCTGCGCAAGGCTGGCGCGATTGTCGTGCTCCTGGCCCATTTCGACCGGCCAAAGGGCAAGGTGGTCGCCTCCATGAGCCTTGAGCCGGTGGCAGGACCGCTTGCGGCCCTGATCGGCGCGCCGGTGGCCTTTGCGCCGGACTGTGTCGGTCCGGTGGCCCAGGCGGCGATCTCAAGCCTGACGCCCGGCGATGTGATCTTGCTGGAGAACCTGCGTTTCCATGCTGGCGAAGAGGCCAATGCGCCGGACTTTGCCAAGGCCTTGGCGGCGCTTGGCGATCTTTATGTCAATGATGCCTTTTCTGCCGCGCACCGGGCCCATGCCTCGACCGAGGGCCTGGCCCACCTCTTGCCCGCCTATGCCGGACAGGCCATGCGCCGTGAACTTGAGGCCTTGGAACTGGCCCTTGGCAAGCCGCAGCGCCCGGTGCTTGGCATTGTCGGTGGCTCCAAGGTCTCGACAAAGCTTGACCTATTGATGAATCTGGTTGGCCGTCTGGACCATTTGGCGATTGGCGGCGGCATGGCCAATACCTTCTTGTTTGCCCAAGGCATCGAGGTCGGGGCCTCTTTTTGCGAAAAGGACCTGGCCGATACGGCGCGCGAGATCATGGCTATGGCCAAGACCAAGGGCTGTGAATTGCTGCTGCCGATTGATGTGGTGGTGGCGCAGAAGATGGAAGCAGGGGCAGAATCTCGCACCTGCGCACTCGACGCAATTGGACCGCTGGACCGGATATTGGATGCCGGACCCAAGACGACAGAGCGGCTGATTGGCGTCATGCAGTCGGCCAAGACCCTGATCTGGAACGGCCCGCTGGGTGTGTTTGAAATCGCGCCCTTTGATGCGGCAACCGTAGCGGCGGCCAAGGCGGCGGCGGCCCTGGCCAAGTCTGGTAAGTTGATTGCCGTTGCAGGCGGCGGCGACACGGTATCGGCCCTAGCCCATGCCGGGGTCAGCCATGACTTTAGTTTCGTCTCCACTGCCGGGGGCGCGTTTTTGGAATGGATGGAAGGCAAGACCTTGCCCGGCATTGCCGCGCTCGAGTCCTAGACCCCTTAAGCCCTATTTTGACGGAGAGACACCTTGGCTCGTATTACCCTTCGCCAGCTTTTGGACCATGCCGCAGAGCACGATTATGGCGTGCCTGCCTTTAACATCAATAATATGGAGCAGGGCCTAGCGATCATGGAGGCGGCCGATGCCGTCAATGCGCCGGTCATCATCCAGGCCAGCCGCGGGGCGCGGTCCTATGCCAATGACATCATGCTGGCCCGCATGATCGATGCCCTGGTCGAGATTTATCCCCACCTGCCGGTCTGTATGCACCAGGACCACGGCAATGGCCCAGCCACCTGTGCCACGGCCATCCAGTATGGCTTTACCTCGGTCATGATGGACGGCTCGCTAAAAGAAGATGCCAAGACCCCGGCCTCGTTTGAGTACAATGTCGAGGTAACGCGCAAGGTCACCGAAATGGCCCATGCCTGCGGCGTCTCGGTCGAGGGTGAGCTGGGCGTGCTCGGTTCGCTGGAAAGCGGCATGGGCGAGGCCGAAGACGGTCACGGGGCCGAAGGCGTCTTGTCGCATGACCAACTTCTAACCGATCCAGCCCAGGCCGTCGAATTTGTGCGCATGACCGGGGTCGATGCCCTGGCCATTGCCATGGGCACCTCACACGGGGCCTATAAGTTTACGCGCAAGCCTGACGGCGACATTCTGGCCATGAATGTGATCGAGGAAATCCACCAGCGCCTGCCCAATACCCACCTGGTCATGCACGGCTCGTCTTCTGTGCCACAGGATCTGCAAGACATTATCAATGCCCATGGCGGCGAAATGCCCCAGACCTGGGGCGTGCCGGTCGAAGAGATTCAGCGCGGCATCAAGCATGGCGTGCGCAAGATCAATGTCGATACCGATAACCGCCTGGCCATGACCGGCCAGATCCGCAAGATCTTGCATGATAACCGCGAAGAATTTGACCCGCGCAAATATCTCAAGCCCGCCAAGGACGCCATGGCAGCGATCTGTCGGGCAAGGTTTGAGCAATTTGGTGCAGCCGGTCAGGCCTCCAGCATCAAGCCCCTGTCCCTCGCCAATATGGCCACCCGCTATGCGCGGGGCGAGTTTGGCTAGGTAAGGCCCGCGGACGCGCCGTCGCGCATTTGCCCGCCTTGCTATCATGTGCTATCATGGCTTATGGCACAGCTCTTGGTTCGCAATGTCCCGCTTGACGTGATCGATGCCCTTAAACGGCGCGCCCAAAGCCATGGGCGCAGCGCCGAGGCGGAGCATCGCTTGATTTTGGAACAGGTCCTGACCGAGGGTCGGGGTGAATTTCGCGCTCAGGCGGCGGCCTTGCGCCTAGCCACCCGGGGCCGGATTAGCGGCGATTCGGCCGAACTGATCCGCGAGGATCGTGACCGCAGATGAGCCTTGTCATCGATGCCTCCGTGGCGCTGAAATGGGTTCTGGACGAGCCCGGCGGTGCTGCCGCCGAGGCATTGCTAGACCAGGCTCTGATCGCGCCGGGACTTTGGTTGATCGAGGCGGCCAATGCCTTATGGAAGCGCGCCGGGCGCGGCGAGATCAGTCCAGATGAGGCCGCCGAACGTCTGCAAGCGCTTTTGAACGCGCCCGTGGCCACCCCTCGCACAGAGGATGATTTGGCATCTGCCTTAAGCCTGGCAAACCAGCTTGCCCACCCGGTCTATGACTGCCTCTATCTGGCCTTGGCGATCCGCGAAGACACACAGGTCGTCACGGCTGATACCCGTTTTTTTGCCGTGGCAGAGCGCCATGCGGTCAGTCGTGGTCGGGTGCGTCTCATCACCGGCTGACCCCCGGCCACCCCGATCAAACATTGACGGCGGGCCTGTCTTTGCTTACCGCGGGGCCATGACCGCACGCGCCCGCCTTTATCTGATCACCCCGCCCCGCATTGATGATGCCAAGGCCTTTGCCGCCCTCTTGGCCCAGTGCCTGGACGCAGGCGATGTGGCGGCGGTGCAGATCCGGCTAAAAGACGCCGCCGAAGACCATCTGGGCGCGGTGGTTAAGGCCGTCCTGCCCGTGGCCCATGCCATGGGGGTGGCCGTGCTCTTGAACGATCGCCCCGATCTGGCCGCCAAGTTTGGCTGTGACGGCGTGCATATTGGCCAGTCTGACGGCACGCTAAAGGACGCAAGGCGCATTATGGGACCCGATGCCATGATCGGGGTTACCTGTCATGACAGTCGCCATCTGGCCATGGAGGCGGCAGAAGGCGGCGCTGACTATGTGGCCTTTGGCGCCTTCTTCCCGACCCAGACCAAGGATGCGCCAATAGAGGCCGAGCTTGAAGTCCTGAGCATATGGCAAGAAAGCATGACCACGCCTTGCGTCGCTATTGGCGGCATTACGGTGGATAATTGCACTGAGGTCATCGAGGCCGGTGCTGATTTCATCGCCGTCAGCGCCGGGGTCTGGAGCCATCCAGACGGCGCGCCCGCCGCAGTGGCCGCGTTTTTTGCCAAGACCAAGGCTGCCCACGCCGCAACCAAGGTCTAAAACACCGCTCGGCTTGCCTTTATAGCCCCCGAGGGCTAGGTTCCGCCGCCATTGCTCCCGACAGACTGCGCCCGTCGCAGGGGGGGCCCGTATCAACGCAAAAGCCCGAGCCCGCTCATGAAGATCAACGGCAATGCCATCAAGCCCGGCAACGTCATCCAGCACGATGGTGGCCTGTGGGTCGCGGTCAAGACCGCCCACGTCAAACCCGGCAAGGGCGGCGCCTTTGCCCAGGTCGAGCTAAAAAACCTGATTGATGGGCGCAAGCTCAATGAAAGGTTCCGCTCCTCGGACACGGTCGAGCGCGTGCGTCTGGAACAAAAGGATCACACCTTCCTCTATGAACAGGGCGACATGCTGGTGTTTATGGACAAGGCCAATTACGAGCAGATCGAGCTGCACAAGGATTTTGTCGGCGAAGAGCGCGCCCAATTCCTGCAGGACGGCATGGAAGTAGTGCTGGAATTTCATGAAGAGCGGCCCATCGGCATTGCCCTGCCTGAAACCGTGGTCCTGACCGTGGTTGAGGCCGATGCCACCGTAAAAGGTCAGACCGCCTCGTCCTCTTATAAGCCTGCCAAGGCCGATAATGGCATGCGCATCATGATCCCGCCCTATATGGGCACGGGCGAGCGCATTATTGTATCGACTGAAACCGGCGAATATCTGCGCCGCGCCGACTGATCTAACCCAGCCTGACCTTTCTCCTCTGTTAGAAACAAACCTGCCGTGTCCACGCCCACTACCCTTTTGAAGGTCATGACTGCTGCCGTGCGCAAGGCGGCTCGCGGGCTGGTGCGCGATTTTGGCGAGGTTGGCGAGCTTCAGGTCTCCAAAAAGGGGCCGGGTGACTATGTTTCCGCTGCCGATCACAAGGCCGAACAGGTCCTGTATGAAGAGCTGAGCAAGGTTCGCCCCGGCTATGGCTTTATCGGCGAAGAGCGCGGCCTGATCGAGGGCAGCGACAAGACCCATACCTGGATTGTCGATCCCCTCGATGGCACCACCAACTTCCTGCACGCCATTCCCCATTTTGCCGTTACGGCAGCATTGGAACGCGATGGGGTGATTGTCGCGGGCGTAACCTTTAACCCGGTCACAAACGAATTGTTTTGGGCCGAAAAGGGCAAGGGCGCCTATCTGAATGATAAGCGTCTGCGCGTCGCGGCCCGGCGCAATCTGGACGAATCGGTCTTGGCGACCGGCATTCCGTTTCTGGGCAAGCCCGGCCATGGCGTGTTTTTGAAAGAACTGCATCAGATCAGCCAACGCGTGTCTGGCGTGCGCCGGTTTGGCTCGGCGGCTCTTGATCTGGCCTATGTCGCGGCGGGCCGGTTTGACGGCTATTGGGAGCGTGGCCTGAAAAACTGGGACATGGCGGCCGGCACGCTTTTGGTCACAGAAGCGGGCGGCAAG
Source organism: Caulobacteraceae bacterium (assembly GCA_044346445.1). GTDB lineage: Bacteria > Pseudomonadota > Alphaproteobacteria > Caulobacterales > Caulobacteraceae > CAISGS01. The sequence goes on along the minus strand of JBIIZD010000091.1, from coordinate 4,821 downwards.
GTAACCAATGCTGATGGCGCAGAGACTGCCCTTTTGGACGGCACGGTTCTGGCCGCCAATCTTGAGCTGCACCCCCAGGTCTTGAGCCTTATAAAGGCTGCGCAATAGGTCTTAAACCATCACAGGTTTTGCGCTAGGCTGGCGGTTCGTCACCCTAAAGGCTGATCCCATGCCCCTGTCGCGCCGCGCTGTCCTTGCTCTTTCAGGAGCTGCCCTAATGTCCCCAGGCGTAAGCCTAGCAAGAGGCAAGCCCGGCCGAAGGCCGATTGTTATCGCGCACAGGGGCTGTAGTGGTGAGCGGCCCGAACACACCATGGCCGCCTATGCCCGCGCCATTGAACAGGGCGCCGATTTTATCGAGCCTGATCTGGTCCTGACCAAGGACGGCCATTTTATCGCCCGGCACGAAAACGAGATCAGCGGCACCACCGATGTCGCTGCCAGGCCCGAATTTGCAGCCCGCAAGACCACCAAGACCATAGACGGCACCACCATAACCGGCTGGTTTACCGAAGACTTCACCCTGGCGGAGATCAAGACCTTGCGGGCCAAGGAGCGTCTGCCCAAGCTTCGCCCGGCCAATAGCGCTTTTGACGGCCAGTTCGAAATCCCCACTTTTTTAGAAGTGCTGGCCCTAGCCAAGGCGGGCAAGGTTGGGGTCTATCCTGAGCTTAAGCATCCGAGTTATTTTGCCAGCCAGGGCCTGTTGATGGAGGCAAGGCTGGCCCAGGCCATCAAGGCCGCGGGCCTCAATAGCAAGTCAGCGCCGATCTTTATCCAGTGCTTTGAAACCGCCGCACTTAAGACCTTGCGCGGCCTGGTCAATTGTCGGCAAATCTTCTTGGTCGATGCCGAAGGCGCGCCCACCGATCTGGTCAAGAGCGGCAATGCGCAAACCTATGCCGATCTGATCACGCCGCAGGGCCTAAAGACCGTGGCCAGCTTTGCCGATGGTATTGGCCCTTATAAGGACCTGATCTTGCCCAGGGATGCGTCCGGTAACTTGACCACGCCGACCAGCCTGGTTGCGGACGCGCACGCAGCTGACCTTGTCGTGCATTCCTGGACGTTCCGGGCGGAGAACAATTTCCTGCCCACGGCGCTTCGCCGCGGCGATGCCGGAGCCAGTGACTATTTGGCCCAGCACGGCGATATGGCCCGCGAGGTCAGCATCTTCTTCGCTATGGGTGTCGATGGCCTTTTCAGCGACTTTCCAGGCCTGGCGGTGGCTGCCGTAGCCGCCCGCTGGGGCCATTGATCGGGCTAGGCGGCCTCGTCACCAAATTGCAGCTTGGCCAGATGCGCATAAAGACCGCCCTTGGCGACAAGGCTGGCATGGGTGCCTTGCTCAACCACCTGGCCCTGATCCATGACCACAATCCGGTCAGCGCGCAGGACGGTAGCGAGGCGGTGGGCAATGACCAGCGTGGTGCGGCCGGTCATGGCATCATGCAGGGCCTGCTGGACCAGGCGCTCGTTTTCAGCATCCAGCGCGCTGGTGGCCTCATCAAGCAGCAGGATAGGCGCATTGCGCACCAAGGCCCTGGCAATGGCCAGACGCTGTTTTTGCCCGCCCGACAAGGTCTTGGCCCGCTCACCAACGCCGGTGTCATAGCCTTGGGGCAGAGCTTGGATAAATCCGTCCGCCTCGGCTGCACGGGCGGCGGCCTGCACGGCCTCTAGATCAGCCTCTTCACGGCCAAAGCGGATATTGTCGAGGGCCGAGCCGGAAAACAGCGGCGCATCCTGGGCAACCAGCGCCATACGCGCCCGCACCTGTGCCGGGTCGGCATCGCGCAGATCAATCCCGTCCAGGCGAATAACGCCCGATTGGGGATCATAGAACCGCAAGAGCAGCCGCAAGACCGTAGACTTGCCCGCGCCGGACGGCCCAACCAGGGCCACTGTCTCGCCAGGCCGCACGCTCAGGCTCAAGCCGCGCAAGGCCTGCAGATCGGGGCGGCCGGGATAGGCAAAACTGACCTTATCAAACTCAACCGAGCCTTGGGCCGGCACAGGAAGCGCCCTGGGCGCGGCTGGAGCGGCGATGGCGGGTTTGGCACTCAGCAGCTCAGAGATCCGCTCCATGGCGCCTGACGCCTTCTGGACGTCGCCCCAGACCTCGCCCAAGGCCCCAACCGATCCGGCGGCCATGACCGACAAGAATAGGAACTGGACCAGAGCACCGCCCGTCATTGTGCCCATGATCACCGCATGCGCGCCCAGCCACAGCACAACCGCCACACCGCCAAAAACCAGACCAATCACCAGAGCGGTCATTACAGCCCGCGCCTGAATCCGCGCCAGCGAGGCCTTAAAGGCAATATCGACCGACCGGGCAAAACGCAGGCCCGCACTTTTCTCGCGGCCAAAGGCCTGAACCGTATCGAGGGCATCAAGGCTTTCGCCGGCAAAACCGACCGCATCGGCAAACCGGTCCTGGGCCGAGGCCGAAAGCTTGCGCACACGACGGCCAAACAGGAACATGGGCGCAACCACCATGGGCACCAGCAATATGATCAGGCCTGCCAGTCTTGGGCTAACCAAAAACAACAGCGCCAAGGCACCGATCAGGCTTAAAATATTGCGCAGGGCAATCGAGGCGGACGACCCAACCAGGTTTTCAACAATGGTAATGTCTGTGGTCAGGCGCGACAGCACCTCGCCTGTGCGGGTATTGAGGAAATAGGCCGGGTCCAGGGTCAGGGTATGGGCATAAACCGCCTTACGCAGATCGGCCACCACCGCCTCGCCCAGCTTGGAGATAAAGAAAAACCGCAAGGCGCTGGCGGCTGCTAGCCCTAAGGCCACCGCGACCATGATCAGGAAATAGCGGTTCAGCGCCTGGGGCGAGCCCTGAACAAAACCATGATCGACAACAATGCGAACAGCGGCGGTGAGGCCAAGCGTCGCACCGGTCGAAATCAGCAGAAAAAAGAAGGCGGCGAGCGCGTCCAAACGGTGAGTAGCGACAAAGGGCAGGATGTGACCCAGCGGCCGGATCGTCTTGCCCTTGGGCCTGCGGGCGGCGGCTTCAGAAATCTGGGAGGCCAGGGCCGCACCCTGTCCGGGGCGCCCATCAACCTGGGAATCCGCACCCGCCGTCTCAGAAATCGATATATCCGTCATAAACCTGTCCTTTGCGGGCCATGCGTTCAACACAGCCCTTGCCTATTGCCCCGGCCATCGTGTATAGCCGCGCATCCTTTTGATCGCCTGAGCCCATCCGGGTTTCAGCGGTCTTTTTGTCCCGTGACCTTAAGTCGGTTGGATAGAGCCATGAAACAAGACACCCACCCCGACTATCACTTCATCAATGTGGTGATGACTGATGGGACGACCTACCAGACCCGCTCCACCTACGGCAAGGCGGGCGCGACCTTGAATCTGGATATTGATCCCAAGACCCACCCCGCCTGGACCGGCGGCAATCAGCACCTGATGGACCGTGGCGGGCGCATTTCGCGCTTCTCGGCCAAATTTGGCGGCTTCATGAAGAAGTAAGAAGCCATTTTGCTACGGGCATGTTCTGTCCTTGGCTTGGGTTTCTGTTATAGATCAAAGCCCGTCCCGGACCTTCGGGACGGCGTTTTGCTGTCTGGGGCTCAATCACCCCCTCAGCCTCGACCAATCCTTGCCGGAGTTTTTTATGCGTATTGACGCCATTTCGATCGGAAAAAATCCGCCCTTTGACGTCAATGTCATTATTGAGGTGCCCATAGGCGGCGAGCCGATCAAGTATGAGATGGACAAGGAGGCCGGGGCCCTGGTGGTCGACCGTTTCCTCTATACGGCCATGCGATATCCCGGCAATTACGGCTTTATCCCCCACACCTTGTCCGGCGACGGCGATCCTTGCGATGTGATTGTCGCCAATACCCGCGCCATTGTCCCAGGTGCCATTATCAGTTGCCGGATTGTGGGCGTGCTCTTGATGGAGGACGAAGCGGGGGCTGACGAAAAACTGCTGGCCGTGCCCTCGTCCTGGCTGACCCAGCGCTATGACAATGTGCAAAACTATACCGACCTGCCCGAAATCACCCTAAAACAGATCGAACACTTCTTCGAAAGCTATAAGGACCTAGAACCCGGCAAATGGGTCAAATGCCGAGGCTGGGGCAACGCCGACCATGCCCGCAAGCTGGTTTTGGAAGGCATAGAAGCGGCTAAGGGGGAGAAGGTGTAGTAATTGCAACCTTATACGTTTGATAGCTAAGACTAAATGTGCGTAAAAGTAAAGTGATCGCTTTTCATTTTTTCGGCTAAGACTTTTTGATTAGCTAGGGTATATTTTTTTGGGTGTTGGTTTACATACTGGTAGAAATTTGCTGTTTGAAGCATTATCAGTTCTTAGAGTGGGCGTTGTTTATGACCGAAGAAAATCAAGCCGCCGCCACTAACCCAACCAGCGTTTGGGATCGCCGCTATTCGGGCGGCCCGATCGTGTTGGAATCTGAAATCACCAGCGCCGACATCCAATATCTTGACCACCCCTTCCTATGGATGGAGGGCGCGGGCAAGAGACTGCTACGTGATGGCGACGCCGATCACATGTCTTCCATTGTAGAACGCCATATGTCGCACAAGCCGAAACGGATGCTGGCTTTGGGATCCGGGACGGTGACGTGACCTGACGTGACCCCCTGAAACTCGTCCAAAAATGATTAGAGTCCGCTCCAAGGAAGGAACGGACCAATGAAGCGATCAAGATTTACGCAAGAGCAGATTATTGGGATTTTGCGGGAGCAGGAGGCGGGCGCTTCGGTGCTGGATTTATGCCGCAGGCATGGTCTGAGTTCGGCGACCTTCTACAAGTGGAAG
>JBIIZD010000011.1:0-35531 GCA_044346445.1 Caulobacteraceae bacterium | reverse complement strand
CACACTCGAAGCTTGGTTGGATGACACCCAAGGACTATGCCAGCGCCTTATCCGCAGAGACCGGCGACCGCGCTGCGCAGCCTGGAGGCTCCGCGCGGACGCCTCTTGCCAAACACATCAACGAAGGCTCAAATATCGATAGGACTCTCGTTATGGCTGGATGAGATATCGGGGTCACGTCACAGTCCGGGAGCGGGGATGTGCCAAGCCATGGCGGCCACAAAAATAGGCAATAGCGCGACGAAAACGATTGCGCCCAAAGCGGACCTATCTGTCCGCCACCCCTATGATGGCCCTAATGGCGCAATGGGCCCTCAGGGCGCAGGTGATCTGGCATTTCGTCAAGGGGTCCAAAATACCGCATGCGGCCCTTATCAAGCACAAGGATCTTGTTACACGTCGCTTCGACTAGGCCGATACTATGTGAAGCCAGAACCATGACCCGGGACTTATTCACCATCTCATTCATCCGATCAGCCGCTTTTTGGATGAACTGCGCGTCGCCGACGCCTAGCCATTCGTCCATCAGCAGAATGTCGGATGAGAAGCTGGTGGCCAGAGTGAATAATAGCCGCGCGGTCATACCCGCAGAATAGGTTTTCATCGGCAGGTCAGCATAGGCCCCAAGCTCTGAAAACTCGATGATGGCATCCATTTGGGCGTCGATCTGGGCCGAACGAAGGCCCCTGAAGCGCGACAGGATCTTGATATTGTCAACCCCAGTACCGTCCCAGTCCAGACCGCCGCCAATATCGAGCATGGAGGTCAGTTCGCCATTGACCTCAACCCGTCCGCGCGTTGGCTCATAAACCCCAGCCAGAACCTTTAACAAGGTGCTCTTGCCTGAACCATTGTGGCCAATTATCCCCAGTCGATCCCCATCGTCCAAGGTAAAACTGATGCCCTCAAGCGCATTGACATGCACCACGTCATCATTGCTGCGAAGCAACCGGCCCCCCACAGCCAGATTGAGCATGGCGTGGCGCAGAGATTGGGCCCGCACCGAATAGATGGGATAGATAAGCTGGACATCATCCAGGCGGATAATCTTAGCTGACATGCAGGGCAGTTTCCCGTCTAGATCCAAAACGCTATTCGGCGGCGCGCCGCTGAGAAGCTGACAAACCAAACCAATATCGACCCGGCGAGTATGGTCAGAACAACCATCCAGACCTGTCCACTTGCGGCATGCCCCAACAGCGGCGCCCTGACGACCTCAAGCAGGTAATAGAAGGGGTTGTAGTGAACAAAAGCAGCTCTAGGCCCAGTCAGGGTGTCCGCATGCCAAAATACTGGGGTTATGAAAAACAAGATTTGAGCCAAAAACGGCAACATAAACCGCAAATCACGATACCGCGCCGACACCATGCCAATTACGGGGGCCAAGGTGACCACAACCAAGCTTGAGACCACCAAACCTGGCAGTATTTGCCAATTGGGCACCTTCAGGTTCCCCACCAAGGCTGTGACAATTAAAAATGCCACAAGATTATGTGCACAAATGATCAAGGAGCGTGCGACAAACCTGAACACATAAAACATGAAGGGAAAGGCATTATTGCGAATTGTGCCCTGCGCCGATACGAACAATTCGGGCGATTCTGTAAAGAGAATCCCGACAAAATGGCTAAAGATCAAGATTCCCGCCATCACAAATGGAATATATTCGCGCAAGGGTTGGCCCGAGATTGCACCCCACGAAATGGATAACGCAAGCGACGTCGCCAACATACCCCCAGCAATCCAAAGCGGGCCGAGTATGGATCGGCGATATTTTGTTATGACGTCCTGCCAGGCGAGATAGACCCACACATGCCACAACTTAAGAGCACGGACAGAGTCATTTAGTGCGAGTTGCATTTGGATTAACATGATCTAAGCCCAAGAATCAGTATTTATCATAACATGCACTCATTGCGACTGTTGATGACAGCTGGGCATTTGTTAGATAAAAGTTCTGATTGAAAAACAACATGAAATAGATTCAATTCCTGATACGTTTTATCGTTCAGCTTAAACTTGGGGTCCAGTCCGGCACCTTTAATAGCCCATCTATTTAATCGTGCAACCCGCAAATTGCGCCAAAAAACAGCCGCCCAAGACGAATGGGTAGCGGCGCTCGTCCAAGGCGCCCATGGGATTGAACAATAAATGAAAAAAGTGTGACACGCTTGGCCACCAGCGGGCTGCCGCCGGACTGGGTTTGTGCAAGGAACCAACAGATTTAAGCCTTAGGGCGACGGCGCATGATGGCCCTCAAGTATACCTAAAATCAGTATATAGCGCAGGGTGCGATTTTTATTGATTTTTTCGGGGGTTTGGCGATACTTGGTATACTAAAGGGGATCAGGGCGTGGACCATACAAACGCAAATTGGGCTGGGCGAGCGGCTAGGGTGTTAACCGGGCCCCAGAGCAATTTAGCGCCAGCCCTACCCCTTGCGCCAATTTTTGCGGAACGCGCAGCCGGCCATCGCATCTTCGATGTCGAGGGCCGCGACTATATTGACCTGGCCCTGACCATGGGCCCCTTGATCTTCGGCCACGGGCATCCACGCTGGATTTCCGCCCTTCAAGCCCAGCTCGCCCGTCTACCCTCACCGCTTCCTGGGCAGTTCCACTCGCCGCTCGAGGTCGAACTCGGTGAGCGGATGGTCCGCGCCATACCCTGTGCTGAGCGCGTCAAATATGGCCTTTCGGGGACAGAAGTCGTGCAGCTCGTGTTCCGTCTAGCGCGCGCCTTTACCAACCGGCCGTATATTCTGCGATTTGACGGCCATTATCATGGCTGGATGGACAATGTGCTTGGCGGATCCATTAACCATGACCGGCACCTGCCGCCCCATCCCATTGACAGTCCAGGCACGGCGGGGGGCTTTAACACATCCACAGCCGGACGCTCACCCGTCGCCCTACTGGATCAGTACAAGATCGAATGGAATGATGCCGAAGCGCTGAAAGACGTTCTGGCAAAATATGGCGACAAGATTGCGCTGATCCATATGGAACCGATCATGTGCAATTTCGGTGGCTGCCCTCCAAGGCCCGGATACCTTCAAGCCGTCCGCCAATTGTGCGATCAGTACGGTATTGTATTGTGCTTTGATGAGGTCATCACCGGTTTTCGCGTCGCGCTAGGCGGCGCGCAAGAGGTTTTCGGCGTTAGGCCAGACTTGGCCACCTACGGCAAGGCGATCGCAGCAGGCCTGCCCTTTGCCGCCGTGGCGGGCCGGGCGGATATTATGGGATTGCTGAGTGATCGCCGCGTCGTCGGAGCGGGGACCTTCAATTGCTTCCCACTGGGAATGGCAGCCGCCATTGCGACATTTGACCTATTGGCCGAGGACGACGGCGCATGGTTTCGCCAAGTTGACCGTATCCAGGCCCATTTCAAAAATGCCTTGCGCGACATGGCTATCGCACATGGTCATGATGACCTTTTCCTGCAGGGGCCTCGTGGACAAATATATGTCGACTTCCTCAAGGCCGAAGCCGCTTTTTCTCCGACAGAGCTGGAAGCCGCCGATGCCGCGCGCCGGGCCGCCTTCAGAGTGATCTGCATGGAAGAAGGGCTTTCAATCGGTGCGGGTAGCCGCATTTATATTTCCGGCACAATGTCGCAGGAAGATATTACCGAGGCTCTCGCCCGCCTCGAGCGCGTTTTTGCACGGCTGCCCAAACCAAGCCGCTAAAAGGACACAGGCGTATATTTGGGGCGTATATTTGGGGCGTATATTTGGGGCCCATGTCTGGCTTCGCTGGGAAACCGGTGGCGCGGGTTTAATGGGCCGCGCTGGCACCGTCCGTCTCATAGCGTTCGCCCCTGATAAAGGTAAGCGCAACTATGCTGATCAGGGGTACGGCCGCGATGGCATAAAACAGACTGCTGGGTGTCCAGCCTTGCGCCATCAAGGCGCCAGCAACCAAGGGGCTGGTTATCGAGCCAAGCCGGCCAAAGCTCAGCGCCCAGCCAACCCCCGTCGCGCGCAAGGCCGTTGGATAGAGCCCGGTCGTATAGGCATTGAGGCACAGCTGCGCCGCAAGCACGAAGATTCCAGAAAACATCGCCATCCAGAGCGAAAATGACGACGCGGCAAACGCGCCCAGACAGGCAATGAAGACAATCGCCCCAAAATTGACACCAATGAGAACGGGTCGTGCGCTCAGTCGATCGCTAAGCAGGCCAAAGGCAAGGCTGCCGAAAACGCCGCCAAGATTGTGCAACATCTGGGCATAGGCCCCGACATCTTGACTGTGACCCGCCTGGGTTAAAAGGCCGGTGAGCCAACTGGCAAGGCCAAACAGGACGAACTGGGTTGCAAAAAAGGTGATCCACAGAAAGATGGTTTGCGACGCCCGATTTGGCGCAAACAGATCACGCACCGAACCGCGCGCGGCCACCTGCTCGCCCGTCACAATCTCGGCATCGGGGTCAAGGCGCACTGCTGGATTGGCTCTTTTGAGCAAACCCATCGCGCGCAATCGGGCATCGGCGCCCCCGCGATTGGTGAGATAGCGCGCAGATTCTGGCAGGAAGACCAGCAAGGCGACAACCAGCACAGCAGGCACAACTCCCCCCGCAATAAACACGCCGTGCCAGCCAAAATTATGGATCAGAACCGGTGCCGTCAGGCCTGCCAGCGTGCCGCCCAAGGCGTGCCCACTAAACATAACCACCAAAAGAAAGCTGCGCAGTTTCTTAGGCATGTATTCTGCAACAAGTGCGGCACCAAGCGGGATGGTGCCACCAATGCCAAAGCCGGTAAGCAGCCGCAGCGCTTCAAGTTGACTGATATTGACCGCAAAACCTGATGCGAGGGTCGCCACCGTGACGATAGAGAACATGAGGATAATGATCGGCCTGCGACCAAACCGATCGCCAAGCATGCCTCCCGTCGCACCGCCGAGCGCCATGCCGACCAGGGACGCAGACAAGGCCGGAGCAAAGGACGGCAAACCTAGTCCCCAACCTTTTGCTATGGTTGGCGCAATCACGGCCAATGCGGTCGTATCAAATCCATCGGCTATGGCGATAAGCGTGCACAGCAAGATTAGGATGAGGTGAAAACGAGAAAAGCGAGCGTCATCGAGAACCTCAGAAACGACGACAACACCCTTGGTTCGCTCCTCAGCCGCCATTTTCCCCTCCCTCGAATAATTCTGTATAGATTTAGGTATACCAACAAACCGCTTGCGCAACTAGTTTTTGTCTTTTGAGCACCGATTGTGCCGCCCTAGTATACAATAAAGAGTCGCGCCGCTTTTTAGAGCGTAAATCGGCATGGCGCATTTGGCGACGAATCCCACGCGCTATTGGGCGGCGGTCAAGGCATGCTGATGGATCTGGGCTCAGATCTCATGGATCACATCCAGACTATAACGCCTGCAGCGATGCAGATTACAGACGTGAAGGTGTGAGCGCATCGGTCATGTCGGGTGTGGATGCGTCGCCAGTCCTTGAGCTTGCCGAAAATGGTCTGGATCTTGTGGTGCTGGCGATAGAGGGCTTTGTCATGGGGTATGCCTCCCCGCCGCATTCACCGCCTTGGCCATCGGCGACCAAAGATAATCGATCACCCGCCGCCGTCCGGTCACAACCTCTGCCGTCACCGACATGCCCGCCGCAAGCCGCGCGGGAGCCCCGTCTAATCGGCCAGATCACAGACGGCTATTGAGGGCAGCAATTGCCCTTTTCTGAACAGTGGAAGCGGGAAGCTTGCTTAAGGCTGCGATCAGGGCCTGTGCGCGCCTTGCCTCTAGATCGCGCTCGGCCCCTTGGCTTACCATCTGGGCAAAGGCCAATCCTGTCTCCACCAGCATGTCATTATTTCCAAGCACTTGCGCCAGCGTTGCGCGCTGCATCAACAGATCGGTTGTGGTTTCAACGCGCAAGGCTGCGTCAACAATTGCAAGCGCCTGCTTGGTCAAGCCTGCCTGTCCTGCGGGGTCTAGGGAAGCAATGCGCTCCAGCCTCCAGGCGGCGCGCAGTTGGTTTGCCGCAGCATAGGCTGCATCTGTCACGGGCAATGCGGCGAGCTGCGAATCCATAGCCGCCAAGGCCAGATAGTCGCCAACGGAACCTTTCTGGCGCGCCGTGGCAATGAGACTATTTTGGGCAATCGGCTCAAAGGCCAGCAGGCCCGCCTGCGCCAGACGCAGGCGTGAATAGGGATTTTCACCTCGCAATGCTGCCGGACGCTGCGTAATCGCATCCAAGGCATCCCGGGTCAGGATTCCGCGTCCAGGTCCGGTCTCGAATGCCATCGCGTTGCGGTTATCCCTTACCGGATCGATCCCAGCCGTTAGCCGACGAACCGCTTTTTCATCCAATAGGAGCGACCAATCAAAATCGAGGGTCGTGAGGATGCCGGCCCGCTCTAGAAGGGCTTTGGTATTCACGTCGGCATTTATAAATCCCTGCTCCGGCGAAATCGGCGCATCAGACGCTATGGCGATGAAATTGAAAGGCACCGGCTCGTATACTCTGACGTTTCGAAATTGCGACGACAGGGTTGCCAGGAAGGACCGCAAGAGGCGGGGCTCCACAAACGACGCATTCATCCACTGCACAAATATGCCGCCCTGGTTAAGCCGGTCTTTTGCCAGGGCAACAAACTCGTGCGTATACAGATTGGCGGAACCTGCGGTCCAGGGATGCGACGGCTGGGAAACGATTATGTCGTAGCGTTTGCTGGTCCTAAGCATGGCATTGCGCGCATCATTATGGACGAGGGTGATACGCGGATCGGCAAGTGGATCGACTTCGCGTTGACCGGCAATCTCTTGATTGGCCTCTATGATGCGGTTTTCGATCTCGACAACATCAATGCTTCGTATCCAGCCGGGCACAGGCTCCAGGCTGACCCCGCCGCCTAGACCAATAACCATCATGGAGCGGGCCTGGGGCCTCGCCAGGGCGGGCAAGGCGGTTAGCCAATGCTGATCATTCAAAAGCGGCGGCGTGCCCCTGCGCTGCACCAGGGCTTCAGGCAATCCATCGCTGCGAATGACGATTCCGTCGTCGCGTTGCCGCACCTCAACCGTTGCAACGCGCCCCACGGACAGTGAGACAAGGTCCCCGCTCGTATCGCGGTCTACCAGGCCAGCCTTTAGCAGCGAATAAGGCTCGGGTATGCCAATAAGTACGAGGCTGGAAGCCATGGCCGCGCCTGCGCAAAAGCCAAGCCTTAGCTTGATTGGCGCGCAGACCGCAGCCCCCGCGACCATTAAGAGGGTTACGGCGACGAGCAATGTGCCCCCAAAACCAAACGAATCCAGCAAATAGTGGCCCGCGATGACTGCACCGCACATGGCACCGGCTGTATTGGCGGCATAAACCAAGGCCGCGCTTTTTGCCGCCTCCCCCCCGGCGGCATCAACGAAACGCGGATAGGCCATGCCAAACGCAATCGCTCCGGGAAGCAGCGCCAGAACGGCAATCTTTGTCGCCGCGCCCGTTATCAAGATTGCGAAATAACCCAAGATCGAGAGCATGGCACCGGCCAAGAGCGCCGTCGAGGCGCGGCCGCTGGTCTTGGCAGCGATCCAGGCCCCAGCCGCCAGCCCGGCAAGCCAGCAACTGAGCATGAAGGCAAAGCCCTGCGTCGTTCCGCCAAACGGAATGGCCAATAGACGCGTCCACAAGACCTCAAGGGCGAAGGTTGCTACTCCGGTCAGGCCGGCTGCGATGAGCACGCTTACCTTGAGGGCCTGGCCCGTCTGAGCATCCTGCGCGACAGGCGCCGCATTATCGCGAAGATAACGCCATGCCAAAAATGCCGCCGCCAGATTGGCAACAGCGGCCAGTTGACTGGCCCCAGTCAAACCGATTGCCGGGACCAGAACAAATCCCGCCAAGATCGCCCCCGATGCGGCCCCCATTGTGTTCAGGGCGTACAGGCCAGCGACATCGGCGCTCACGCCCCGAACCGCACGCACCAGGATTGGCAAGGTGGCACCCATGGCAAGGGTCGGAGGGACAAAAGCCGTCACCACCAGAAAAACATACACACCAAATTGCGACCAGCCCGCATCCGGCGGCAGGGCATTGCCACTCGCGAGCAAACCTATCAGCAGCTTTTGTAAGGCGGGAAAAAGAAAGGGCAATGAAACTGCCCAAACGACAATAAACAGTTCAAGCAAGGCATAGCGCTTGCCGGCATCCAGGCTGGAGCGGAGCCACCGCGATGCAATCCAGCCACCAAGAGCAAGGCCGCCCAGAAAGACCGCCAGCATAATGGCAACAGCGCTTTGAGCGGTGCCAATGGCAACCGCCATCTGATGGGTCCAAACGATCTGATAAACCAGTGCTGCCATTCCAGACAGCACCATGCAAAGCGCGGCGACAATGTGCCTTGACGACTTCGCACCCAGATCAGTCATTCCAGCCTTTCCAGTTCAGGCCATAAGAGGGCCGTGCCGACCTAGCCAGCACGGCCCCGCTCGAACGTCGCATCAGAACTTGTAGCGCGCCTGGATGGTTACAGTGCGCGGTGGTTCCGTAAAGGCTGCAATGGAATTAAATCCGCCGGGGATGGTATTCTTAAACGCTGCGGTTCTCTTATCCGTCAGATTACGCGCCGCGACCGACAGATCCCAACCGTTCTCGCTGGACAGGCCAAGCCTTGCATTCAGTTTTGTAAACTTTTCCTGGAACGAATCTGGATTTATATCGCTCAAGGTCGCAAAGCGGCTGGTGAAATAGAGGTCGGTCCCGGCCCTTAGAGTCAGGCCATTTCCAAGGTCGCGCGACCAGTCCGCGGCAAGCGTTCCAGACCATGTCGGTGCATAGGGCGTTGTCACCCCGGACAGATTCTGGGTATTGTTCGCCGTATTGCACCCACGCGCCGCGGTTTGACCTGCCCAGCATTGCGACTTGGTGAAGTCTTCATAGGTCGCGTCGAGATAGGAGACATTGCTCGAAAGCTTGAAGGTGGGCGTTACCGCGAACTGAACCTCGGTCTCCACACCTTGGGTGCGGGCCGATGCTGCGTTTGTGGTCTGGAAAAGCGCCGTTGCCGGATCGAAGGACGAGACCTGCAGATCCTTATACTCGCTGCGGAAGGCGGCGAGATTGAGCAGGACCCGCTTGTCGAAGAACCGGCTCTTTAAGCCGATCTCATAGGCGTTTGCGCTCTCAGGATTGAAGGCTAGACCATCGGTCCCTGAGAACCCCCCTGACTTGAAGCCCTTCTTTAGGCTGGCATAAACCATCATATCATCAGCCGGACGGGTTTCGAGGGTAATGGCGGGCTGAAACTCCTTGTCCGAGCGGTTGCCGGTACGAACAGGGCGCGGCGTGCAACCCGAATAAGGCGTTGAGGCGCACGAGAGAAACGCCACATCCTTGGTGACTTCTTCATAACGCAGGCCGCCGCGCACGGTGACCGGCCCCAGCTTTTGGCTGATTTCCCCAAACAATGCCCAAGAATCGGCATTCTCACGAGAATCCGTCACCGATCCGAGAATTCGCGCATTGACGAAGGCAGCCGTCCGCGTCGTGGAACCAGCCGGCGCGGGGGAAACGAGCGCAAGCAGATTGCGGGCGTCCTGGTCTGACGTGCTCACAACATCATTATTGTTCTTGTCGACATAGCCCCCTAAGAACCAGTTGAACTGGCTGTCTTTTGGGGAAATTAAACGCACCTCTTGGCTGAACTGATCATATTCCTCTGTAAAGGTCGCAGTGGAATAGTTAGCAATACCTTGGTCCGTATCAATAAACTGGTAGTTTTCGTACTTGTAATATCCCGAAACCGAACTTAGCACGACTCCGTTTCCAAACTCATAATCGAGCAGAACAGTTGCGCCCGAGGACTGCAGCTTGTTGAGGAATGAACCGCCATTATCGTCAGTATAAAGGTCGGGCCGTGTCGTTTCAGCAATCGTCGGGATCACACCGCGAGAGGCCTTAAAGCGATCAAACTTGCAGGGCTCGCCAGCCGCGCCGGAAAGATCCCGCACGAAATTTGGCTGACAAATGACCGACTGGTTGTTGCGCCCATGATCCTCATTATTGCCGAAATAGCCGATGGCGGTCAATTTCAACCGATCGGACAGATCGCCGGTCACGACCATGCGGCCAAGCACATCCTGTATTTCAGGCTCTTTGCGTCCGGTTATCGTATTGGTGATATAGCCTTCGGAATTGCGGTGGCGCAGAGCCAAACGGGTCGCCCACTTGTCTCCAACAGGGATATCGACAGCACCAAAAGCGGTTTTTTCATTGGTAACCGGCTCATAGCTGAACTCAACCTCCCCGGCCAATTGATCCTTGGGGCGGCGCGTGGCGACATTAATGGCACCAGCGATCGCATTCTTGCCTAGAAATGTCGGCTGCGGGCCTTTCAAAAACTCAATGCGGTCAATGTCCAAAAACCCGAGGCGCTGGGTGCGCGCACGCCCGTAATAGACGCCATCAATATACATTGGCGCCGATTGTTCAAATCCAAGGTTTTGCCCCGACCCAATCCCGCGCACCGTGATTGTATCGGCCATGCCGCCGCGCGAAACGCGAAGCCCCGGCACCTGCACATCTTCGAAATTCTGGACGGCACCACTCTTTAGAAGGTCGCCGGTAACCGCCTGCACGGCGATTGGCACGTCTTGCAACCGCTCGGTCCGCTTTGTCGCCGTTACGACAATCTCGCCAATTGCCGATGCTTCATCCTTGCCGGCCTGAGGCTGGGCAAAAGCGGGTGACGAGAGCGGCAGCACAAGCATGCTTGCCGTCATCAGCCGAGATAAAGCTCTGATTTTTTTTTGGACGCCCTTCATGAACCCCTCTCCATGGTATACCAAGCTAAATTTTTATGACAACAAATCCCTATAGTCAATTAGATAAATCTATCTTGGTATACTAGAGCCAGTGATCCTTAAGATAGATCAGCTAAGCGGTGCGGCCAAGTGCAGCCTTGTCAAGTCAGACAAGCATTGAGCCGATATGAGCTCAGCGCGTTTGCATGCCTTTTGAACGCAGGGACCGCCGCAACCTTATCAAGGGACTGAACGGGTTTGGACAATACAAGGACAGTGAGCGCGCCCCTTACAGCCCTAAACACCCGCAAAATCCTGGTCCTTGCGCTTATTCCGGGTCCGACCGCATAAGATTGAGCTTCTCCATGATCGGCGCATCGGAAAAGCGGAACAGGTCGAACTGTGTCTGCGCCTGCAGTGACCAGGAAATCCAAGACGGGATCACGAACAGGTCGCCCTTTTCCAGCGCATGGGTTTGCCCGTTCATGACCACCGAGCCCCTGCCTTCGAAGACCTGAAACACAGTGGAACCGACATCGCGCCGCAGAGCGGTTTGGACACCGGCGCGCAGGCGATGGAACTCAAGCCGGATGGTCGGCATGACGTCACTGCCGGTCATGGGGTTCACATAGCGGATTGCGGCATGGCCGGGCGCGATTGTAGCCGGATGGCCCTCGGCTTCGAGCTGAAGCTGCTGGTTCAGAGCGGCGTCGGTATATTTCCAGCGATAAGCGCCGATTGGCGAACTCACCGTGTCTTGCAATCCCACAAGCGGACGTAGGCCTGGATGGCACCAGAGCCTTTCGCTGCGGCTGTATTCGGGCGTTTCAAGGCAGGTAAGCTGATCGGGGCCAAACTCAAAAAAGCCCACATCCATCTGCTGGCTGAACGGAATGTCGAGGCCGTCAATCCAGGTCATGGCCTGATCGGTGACGTTCTGATGGCCGTGAAAATTTCCGCCGGGCGTCAATAAAAGATCGCCGCGGCTCATTCTAACCGGGTCGCCATTGACCACGGTCCAGACGCCTTCACCGTCCACGACAAAGCGGAAGGCATTTTGGCTGTGGCGGTGCTCTGGTGCCACTTCGCGCGGACCAAGATACTGAATGGCGGCCCAGAGCGTCGGGCTGATAAAGGCGTTGGGGGCAAGGCCCGGATTGGCAAGCCCGATGGCCCGGCGTTCGCCTCCGCGTCCAACCGCAACCAGATCACCAGAACGCTTGGCAAGCGGGAGCAGTTTAGACCACTTCCAGACGTGCGCAACCGCCTTGGGTTTGGGGTGGATCGGCATCAGGTCGCCCAACTGGGTCCACAGGGGAATCAGGCTCTGTTCGGCAAACCCGCGATAGAGTTCACGCAGGTCCGGCGTGTCATCGGGTTGCATGGAATGGGCAACTGAGGTGTGGTCGAGCCCCTTGCTCATCTTGCGTCTCCTTTAGACTGGCTTATTCGGTATCGGGTTGGTTGGGCGGCGCGGCATTGCGAAAGGCCGCAAGGCTGTCGAGTTCGCCGAAGATCCTGGCCAGGGTTGGCCATTGCTCAAGCGGGATCGAGAACCGCCGATTGTTCCAGACCTGGGCATAAAGGCAAATATCGGCGAGCGAGGGAAGATCGCCATGGCAAAAACGGCCCGTATGCGGGCTGGCCACAAGCGAGGCCTCAAGCGCGTCAAAGGTGATCCCTACCCAATGGGTGAACCAGTCCGCCACGGCATCATCCCCGGCTGCAAATTGCGCGCCCAAACGGTTCAGCACCCGCAGATTATTGAGCGGATGAATTTCGCACGCAATCATATAGGCCAGTGACCGGACCCGCGCCCGGCCAAACGCGTCAGCTGGCAGCAGGGGCGGGGCCGGATAGGTCTCATCAAGCCATTCCATAATGGCCAGCGACTGGGTAAGGACCGTGCCGTCGTCAAGTTCAAGCGATGGCACAAGCCCAGCCGGATTGATCGCCAGATAGGCTGGCGTCTGGGCCTCGCCCTTGCGCAGGGCATAGGCAATATACTCGTAGTCCAGCCCCTTGAGATTGAGCGCAGCGCGCAACCGGGTCGAGGTCGATGACCGAAAGAAATTATGCAGACGCAGGGTCATATCCGCGCGCCAATCTTGGTGGTCAGGCGACCTAGCCCCTCGATGGAAACGACACAAACATCGCCTGGAACCAGTGCGCCGACCCCGGCGGGTGTGCCGGTCATGATCAGATCCCCCGGCTTGATGGTCATGGCGTGGGACAGGATCGAGATGATTTCAGGGACGGTCCAGATCAGTTCAGCCAGGTCTGCATCCTGCTTGACCACATCATTGACGGTGAGCCGGATTGATCCTTTTGCAGGGTGTCCCACCTCCGCGACCGGGTGAATGGGACCGATAACCGCCGAATGGTCAAAGGCCTTGCCCCAGTCCCAGGGGCGTCCCTTTTCCCGCGCCTGAATCTGCAGATCACGCCGCGTGAGGTCGTTACCCACAGCATAGCCCCAGACATGCGATAGGCTGTCTTCAATCGACAGGTTTCGTCCCTCTTGACCAATCGCGACAACCAGTTCCGCCTCGTAATGGAAGTTTTCGGTCAGCGGCGGGTAGGGAAGGGTTGCGCCGTCATGAACAACGGCATCGGCTGGCTTGGTGAAGAAGAAGGGCGGTTCACGGTCGGGGTCGAAACCCATCTCGCGCGCATGCTCGGCATAGTTGCGGCCCACGCAGAAAATCCGGCGAACCGGAAAGTGTTGAGCCGATCCGGCGACTGGAACGACGCTTTGCGGCTGTGGTGGAAAAGTGTACTCGGTCATGGTTTCCTCAAAAATTGTAAGCCCTAGGCCTTAACAAACTGCGCCAATGGTCACGTTGGTTGCGCCGTCAGCGGCACGGTTAGCGGGTTATAGTTATAGAGCCATAGGCCACGGTCCTTAGCCGGATCCTTGCGCGCAAAGGCTTCGCGGAATTCTTCATGGGTTTGGAAATGGTACAGCCGGGCGTGTTCGGAGCTTTCATCAACGATCCGAGCCGTGCGATCAAGGCGCGCGTGTTCATAGGCCTTAAGGGCTGATTTGGGCTCATCAAACTCATCGAATGCGCGCATGAGCACGGCGGCATCCTCAATCGCCATGACCGCCCCTTGCGCCATATAGGGCAGGGTCGGATGCGCACTGTCGCCCATCAGGGTTACGCGATCCGTGCTCCAGAAGTTAAGGCGTGGCCGATTATTGAGCGCCCAGCAAAAACAGCTATCCTTGTCTGCGGCGTCAATCATGGTCTGCACATCGCGGTGAAAGCCCTCAAAATCGGCCTTCATGTCGGCCCAGGGCGCCTTGATGGCCCAGCCTTCCTGGGTCCATTCGGGCTTTTCGAGGCAACCGACAAAGTTCAGAACCTTGCCGCCATTAACCCAATAGACAACCATGTGCTTGTCTGGCCCCATCCAGTTGACAAAGATCGGGGGCTGGAAATCGCGCGGTAGTTTTTCGGCTGGAACCATGACGCGCCAAGCGACATTGCCGGTAAAATTGGCTGGCTCCTTACCATGCATTTGCGCGCGCACGACCGACTTAATCCCGTCGGCACCGATGAGCACGTCACCGCGCGCTTGGGTGCCATCGGTGAAATGCAGCACGACGCCTTGGCTGTTTTCCTCATAGCGCGCCAAGGCCTTGCCGAGATGAATCGCCGAGGACGATGATTTGCGAACACGGTCTTCCAGGATGCGCAGCATGTCGGGGCGATAGACGTGGAGATAGGGCGCGCCAAATCGGTCTTCATGGGTGTCGCCAAGCAGAATCTGGCTCACCACCTCGCCGGTGTCATGGAGCCTGAACTCGGTTCGCAAGGGCCGGACCGAAATGGCGACAAGCTCATCGAGCACGCCCAGATGGCGCAAAACATGGGTGGCATTGGCGCTGACCTGAATCCCCGCACCCACCTCACCAAGGGCTGGTGCCTGCTCGAACACCTCGACCTCATGCCCAGCTTGCAGCAACAGCGCCGCAGCGGTCAGTCCGCCGATGCCGCCGCCGCAAATCA
Organism: Caulobacteraceae bacterium; assembly: GCA_044346445.1. Classification (GTDB taxonomy): domain Bacteria; phylum Pseudomonadota; class Alphaproteobacteria; order Caulobacterales; family Caulobacteraceae; genus CAISGS01. Next base: position 20,761 of record JBIIZD010000011.1, on the reverse strand, counting down.
AGATCTTTTGTCGCTCGCTCATATTGAAACCCCTTGAATGGATAACATGCTCAGTGCGGTTGAACGGGCCTTCCCCATGCCGGACGCGGATGCGCCCGGCAGACCATCGAAATGGGCACCACCCTCATCGTGACGCCGCAGCAGCGTTTTCCCAATAGATTGAGGGCGCATGGAAGCCGCCATAAAGCTGCCATTGCAGGACCCCATTGGGATCATCGAACCGTGTCTGCGAAAGCCGCGTAGCCGCAGGCGTGCGCGCAAACTCCTCCATCCGGCCGGCATAGACCACGTCGTCCACGAACCGCCGGGTCAAGTCATACTCATCCTGATCATTGAGCTTGTCGGTGATCGGCGGGCAGAAGCTACGAATAACCAGCATATTGCTGGTGGCCGGCATGCGCTGAGCATCGCCCATGGCCCAATGGACGCAGCTATCGGGAGTCTGTTGCTTCTCCGACGTCCACAGCTCGGTAACCGTCATGGCTTTTGGATCGACCTTGATCTCGACCGCGCGGCTATAGCTAAGATGGAAGGGAACAATCGCTCGGCCGTCAAACGGGCGGGCCTGGAACATGCCATTGTCATAATAAACTATGGTTCCCCAGGGCGTTACATGGGGATGGTGCTGCGACCAAGGAAAGCGGGTCAAGCCGATGGGCTTGAGAATCCGGGACTGGTATTTTTCCGGCCAGCCCTTGGGGTCGCCAAATATCCAGCGGATGTCCTTGGTCTTGCGGTCGATCGCGACCAGCGCATCCAGATGCTTGAACGAGGCGATGACGAGATTGCGGTCCGCGTCAAAGGTTATGCCGTTACCGTGCGTCCAGTCTGCATAGCCAGGATACCCCCTGACAGCCCAATAGGGCTGGAAGGTGTGATAATGCAGCAAGGAAGGATCGAGATGGTCGAAAGCATCCCACTCCCAGACCACCTTCCCGTCCGCATCAAACTCGACGATCTTGTCGCCCATCACCATGGTCTGCTTGCGCGGAGCGTTCGGATCGGTGACGCTTGATGGATAGTCGGTGATTTCGCGGCCATTCGCCGACATCGAAATATAGGTGCCCCAAGGTGTTAGCGAGGGTTCATGATGCAGGGTTTGCAGCCCTGTGATCTGGGTGGCATCAGGCACCGGGCCACGCCGCCGCTTTTCAGGATACCATTGGCGAATAATGTTTCCGAGCATGTCGATCTTGACGACGCGCTGGTCCTCGGTGGTGAAGATCAGTGTACCGTCTGGCGAGGGCTTGATCCCGGCGACGCGGCGCTCACTGATATAATACCAGCGCACATCCCCCTTGGCATCGAGCGCCAATATCAATCCCCAGCCCCTGGCAAATTCCTGCTGAGCCTCGGTCTGGAAGCTTTGCCGCCCAGGCGCACGGCGCCGGACACTGATAAAGCGCAAGCCAGGTTCGAGCACAGCCCCATCGGTAAGGGTCGTCGTCAAGGTCGGCCAGGCCAGCCCAGCCTTGGGTAGGGCCGGTGTCTTGAACGATAAGACTGTGGGCGAGGTTGTGTCCCCAGACTTGTCTGTAATCTGCACGCTGATGTTAAACCTACGGTCGGCAGCCAGATCGATTATGGGCAGGCCCTTTGCGGGGTCATGATTGACGCCGAACCGCAGGGTTCTTTGCGTCAAGCCATCGTCTATACTGACGGCGGTCGTAACGGGTCCGGAGGCCTTGAAGGTCAATACTGCGGCCAGAGGCGCGCGCGGGTTGGGATTGGCCTTGATTTCCGGCGCTTGTTCAAAAACGGGCTTGGCCAGAGCCGGTTGCGCAAAAAAGGCCAGAGCAATTAGAATTGTGCGGATCATGCTACTCCTCCAGTTCTGAATTCGCCAAGATCAAGGCGGGCCAGCGCCTTGGCCGGGTAATGGTTTGTTCCTGAAACCCGCATCAGGGCTTCCGGGGCCGCTCGATCAGTTCAACGGTCAAGCCATCTGGCCCATAGACATAGGCTGCGCTTTGCCCCTTGGCGGGGCCTTGCGCCACGGTATAGGGCTTGGCATCCGATCCCAGCGCGGCCATGACCTCGGCGAGGTCGTCTACCTCAAGCGCGAAATGGAAATAGCCGATGTCACAGACTCGGCGGACCGCCCCGTCGCTTTGCGGCGCTACATATTCGAGCAGCTCGAAACTATAGTCGTCACGCGCCACATAGGCGATCTGCCGAACCTTGGCCCCCGTCAGACGCGTGATACCGGCCACGGCATCGGGATCAAATGGCTCAAATCGCGCGCGGGTTTCGAAACCAAGCCTCGACAGAAAGCCGAGGGCCTGGTCCATGTCAGCAATGCTGACGCCAATATGTTGCAGGCGTCCGCCTAGGCTCATGGGTTAACCTCAACGACGCAAACCACATCGCCGACCTGCGCGTCCTCACCCTCAGCAACGCGAATTTCCAGCAGCCTGCCGTCCGCGCTGGCCTCAAAGGATTGCGTCACCTTCTCAGTCTCAAAATCATAAAGCGCATCGCCGTTCGCAAAGGCTTCACCAGGCGATTTGTGCCAAACGACTATGGTCGCCTCTTCCATATTCATGCCGACACGCGGCAGTTTGAGCTGAATTTTCATCGGGTTTCCTATTTTGAAACTAAGGCCAAGACGGTGGAAACAATTCTTTCCGAACTTGGATAGACACTGCGCTCCAAGGCAGGGGCGTAAGGCATACAGACATTGGGAACCGTAACCCGTTTGACGGGCGCGCTTAGCAGATCAAAGCCTCGGTCTGCCGCAACGGCAGCGATCTGGCTCGCCGCGCTGCAACGGTCGCGCGCTTCATCGACAATGACCAGTCGCCGGGTTTTGGCCACAGATGCGAGAATGGTGTCCTCGTCCAGCGGCACAACGGTTCGAGGATCAATAATCTCCGCCTCAACGCCCTGAGCCGCCAAGGCCTTGGCCGCTTGTTCTGCAAGCTTGACCATTGCCCCGATCGCCACAATCGTGACATCGCGGCCTTGGCGACGGATGGCGGCCTTGCCAAAAGCAACAAGATGGTCGCCGTCAGGAACCTCTCCGACCTCTCCGCCCCGGCCGCCAGGCTGCAGGAAGATTGCTGGGTCATTGCTGCGCACGGCGGTCTTGAACAGGCCCTTTGCATCCCCTGGATTGGAAGGCACCGCCACATTGATACCGCCAAGATTCATGAATAGGGGATAAGGGCAGTCCGAATGCTGGGCGGCTGTAGACCGGCCGCCGCCAAAACCGGCCATGACCGTGATGGGCAATTTCATTTGACCGCCGGTCATCAGATGCAATTTCGACATCTGGTTCGCTATGGCGTCAAAGCCGGTATACATAAAATTGGCGAACATCATATGCAGCACAGGCCGCCATCCTGCCGCGGCCATGCCCACCGCCATGCCGGTAAGCAGGGCTTCGCAAATCGGCGTGTCGCGAACCCGGTCGGGTCCGAAATGCTCTCGAAGCCCTTTGGTGTCGCCAAACATCGAGATTTCGACATCCTCGCCAAAGAGAATTATGCGCGGATCGCGCTCCATTTCCTCGAACATGGCATCATTGATCGCCTGGATGAGCCTGCGCCTTGCCATTACCAAGCCTCCACTTCTGAAAACATCATTGACCGGACGCGGGCAGGGTCCGGCTCCGGCGCAGCCCGGGCCCGTGCGGCCGCAGCGGCGATCATGGCTTTTACCCGCTCGCCAACCGCCGCGATCTGTTCTGGTGCCATGCCCGTCTCAGCCAAAAGCACAGCCGCCCGGTCCAAGGGATCACGCGCCTCCCAGCGCGCCACCTCTTCCTGGCTGCGATAAGATTGCGACAGGAAATTGATCTCGGCCTCGACATGACCGCGCGTCCGATAGGTATGGGTAAGCAGCAGGCCCGGTCCGCCATCCATGCGCATCGCCTCGATCATTTCGCCAGCAACGCGCCAGACCGCGGCAACATCGTTACCATCGACCTCTTGGGCCGGAATCCCGAAAGGCTGCGCACGATCAAGGATATTGCCGCTGGTCGCCACTTCTGACCGGGTGAATTCGGACCATCCATTATGCTCGCAGACCAGCAATAAGGGCAGCTTCCAGAGCGAGGCCACATTCATGGCCTCCATCAATGTGCCCTGGTTGGCCGCGCCATCGCCAAAGAAACAGGCCGCCACCTTGCCCTTGCCATCCAGCTTTGCCGCAAATGCAGCCCCCGTCGCAATCCCAAGGCCGCCGCCAACAATGCCATTGGCACCCAATATGCCGCGCGACAGGTCCGCGACATGCATGGTGCCGCCAAATCCGCCGCAGACCCCATCGGCCTTGGCATGGATCTCCGCAATCATGGCATAGGGATCACCGCCCTTTGCGAGAAAGTGTCCGTGCCCCCTGTGGGTGCTGGTTATCCAGTCCTGGTCGCTAAGATGGGCGCAAACGCCGACACCGGAGGCTTCCTGACCAATATAAAGGTGAACACCTGCTGGCAGCTCGCCAGCCCTGAACTGCGCACCAAGATATTCTTCTGTCTCTCGAATGACGAGCATCCGCTCATACATTGCAAGCAGGGTTTCCTGACTGGGGTCCTGATAGGTGTTTTTCACAAGCTCACCACCGTTGTTGTAACCTGAGAATAAAATTCAAGGGATTCGCGACCGCCCTGAGCGCCGATTCCGGAACGCCCATGACCCTGTAGGGGGGTGGAGAAATCGCGGACCTGCCAGCAATTTACCCAGTTGATGCCCGCCTTCAGCCGAGCCGCCGCCCGGTGAGCGCGCGACAGGTCGCGGGTCCACACCATGGTTGCAAGCCCAAACTCGGTGTCATTGGCCCGCGCAATGGCTTCGGCCTCGGTATCGAACGGCGCCAGATGAACAACCGGCCCAAAGGTTTCATGACGCGACAGTTCGGCATGATCGGACAGGCCGGTCAGGATCGTGGCGGGATAAAAAGCGCCCTCGCCCTTGGGGATCTGCCCCCCGATAACGCAGCGCGCGCCTGCCTCAAGGGCACGCGTGACCGCCGCATGGACATGCGAGCGATGGTCCTGGGAAATGAGCGGGCCAAGCTGCTGGCCTGCGGCAATCTCGGTCAATTTTGCTAAAAAGGCATCGAAAACCGGTCTTTCGACATAGAGCCGCTCGATTGAGAGACAGACTTGCCCGCTATTGGCAAATGCCGCCAGGGCACTGGCCTGAGCTGCCTTGTCCAGATCAGCGTCAGCAAACACCAGGCCAGCATTCTTGCCGCCCAACTCGAAAAGAACCGGGCGCAAACCCTCGGCAGCAGACCTCATGATAGAGGTCGCGCTTCGCCCTTCACCCGTGAATCCAAAGCCGTCAATGCCAGGGTGCGCCGCCAGTAGCGACCCGGTCGCGTTTGCACCCCGTCCCTGCACGACATTAAAGACGCCAGCGGGCAGCCCTGCATCATGGAAGATCTCTGCCAGCAAGGCCGCCGAAGAGGGGGAATGCTCGGACGGCTTGGCAATCACGCAATTGCCCGCTGCCAGCGCGGGCGCAAGATTGAGGGCCAGCAAGAGTAAGGGAACATTCCAAGGCGCAATAATGGCCACAATGCCAAGGGGACGGCGGCTGGTATAGGCCAGGGTTTGTGGTGCATTTTCGCGGGCAATATTGGGCGATACGGCCCGGCCATGCCAAGCCTCGTCCTTTGCCGTTCGCAACAGGGCCGCATAGAGGCGGAAGGTTTCAATCGTGCGCCCGATATGCGCCGCAACGACTTGCGCCCTGGGGCGGCCAATATCGGCCACTTCTGCATCGGCAAGGTCGTCAGCACGCGCGGCAATGGCCTCGGCCAAACGCTCTAGAAGCTCTGCGCGGTCATTGCGGTCCCAGCCCTGCCAGTCGCCCAATGCCTGCCTGGCCGTAGAAACCGCCAGGTCAATAAGCGGGGCATCGGCTTCATGCACCTGCGCAACCAAGGTCCCATCCACCGGCGAGAGCTTGGCAAATCTGCGCGGCCCTGGGACACGCTGGCCGCCAATGAATGCGCAAATTTCCTTCATTGGCCGGATTCTTCCGCAAGCGCGACCGCAAGAGATTGGGCATTGCGAATGCCCAGCTTGATGCCGCGCGTCACCTGCGTGTCGGTGCGCCGCTCGATCAGGGCTGCGCTTTCGGTGACCCGGCGGGGGCGCAAGGCCCAGTCGCGCAAGGCAAGCTCAAGCTCGGCACGAATAGATGCGCAGCCTGGATCCAGGGCCAGATCCTCAAGCTCGCCAGGATCATTTTCAAGGTCAAACAATAAGGGCTCATAGCCCGGACAGGCGATCAGTTTCCAACGCTCGCCCACGACCGCAACAATGCCTGTCTGATCGATCGGCTGGGCCAGTTCCCGGCGAAACCGCATGGTCGCATAGTCATATTCGCAAAAGCTGTGACGCCGCGCGCACGCCCCTCCTGCCAAAACCGGCAGCAGCGAGCGGCCTTCTAGGCGTGGATGGCAGGCATCGCCCCCGGCCAGATCGACAAAAGTCGGCAACAGGTCGATGGATTCGACCAGATCATCGCTTGTCATGCCGCGGGTCTGGTCCGCGTGGCGACGAGGATCGACAATGATCAAGGGCACCCGAATGGAGGCCTCGTGCAAAAACTCCTTCTCGCCGAGCCAGTGGTCGCCAAGATAGTCGCCATGATCGGAGGTAAATACGATGAGTGTGGTCTCGAACAGACCGCGGGCCTTCAGGGCCGAAAACAGGACGCCAAGCTGATCATCAAGCTGTTTGACCAGTCCCATATAGGCCGCAACCACAGGAACCCGAACCGCCTCGTCCGAAAAACTCTGGCTGACCCGGCGGCGCTGGAATCCGGTAAATACGGGATTTTGCGTCGCACGTTCTTGATCGGCCCGAACGGCGGGCAGAACATCGGCTGGCGAATACATGGCGTGATAAGGCGCAGGCGCAATATAGGGCCAGTGGGGCTTGATATAGCTTAGGTGCAGACACCAGGGCTGATCGGCCATGGCATCAATGCATTCGATCGCACGGCGGGTGAGGTAAGGGGTCTCGCTATCCTCCTCGCGCACGCGCGCCGGATAGGGGGAGGCCTCAAGGAGCCAGCCAGAAACGACTTGGCCATCAATCTCCACCGAATTGACCCATTCATGCCAAGGATTATCACCGCCATAGCCGCGATCTCGCAGATAACGGTTATAGTCAGCGCCGAACCTTTTTTCGGCTGGCCAATGGTCCAGATAGATGCCTTCTTCACGCGAATAGGTCTCAAACCCCGCCTCAGCAACGAGCAGGCCGGACTCCGAGCCCGGTTCAATCTTGCGTTTTTCCATGCCTTCCAGATCGGCGCGCATATGCGTCTTGCCGACCAGCACGGTGCGATAGCCTCTGGGACGCAGATAGTCCCCGATGGTCCATTCATCCTGTCGTAGCGGCGTGTCATTGAGAGTCGCACCATGAGACAGAACATATCGGCCGGTATAGACGCTCATGCGCGCCGGGCCGCACACGGCCGATTGCGCATAGGCGCGATTGAACTGAACGCCGCGCGAGGCCAGCCAGTCGAGATTAGGCGTCTTCAATGTCGGGTGGCCATAGCATGAAAGATAATCAGCACGGAGCTGATCGGCCATGATGAACAAGATATTGGGCTGGGATGCCATGGTCAGCACACGGTTGCGGGAATGAAACCCACCTCGGTAAAGACGTGCTTGGTCTCCATAAACACATCCAGGCCCATCAGCCCATGAAGTCGGCCAATGCCGCTTTGCTTATAGCCGCCGGTTTCCGCTTCGGCGAACAGGCGGTTGTGGGCATTGATCCAGACGGTACCGGCCTTGATCGACCTGGCAATGCGTTGGGCCCGCGCACCGTCACGCGTCCAAACACTGGCTGCGAGACCATAATCTGTCGCATTGGCGTTATGGGCAGCCTCTTCTTCGCTGCTGAACCGCTCAATCGTCACGATCGGGCCAAACAGTTCGTCACGCGCGAGCGGATCGGTAATATCATCGACCGCGATCAGGCTTGGACCGAGGTATGACCCCCCAGCGGGCGTTTGGCTTGGCGCGGTGCCTTGCACCAGCACGTTTGACGCGCCCTCAACAATCGCCATCAACCGATCCCGGTTGGCCATATCGATGACCGGCCCCATTTCGGATTGCGGATCATCGGCTGGAAGCACTTTCAGGGCTAAAAAGCGTTCCGCCAGCCGCTCAGCGACCACCTCATAGGCCGAGGCTTCCACCAGAACCCGCGTTACAGCCGTGCACATCTGGCCGGCCGCGGCCGTTGCCCCGCGGACAATTTCAGGCAGTGCGCGTTCCAGATCGGCATCTGCGAACACCAAGGCCGGTGCCTTGCCGCCCAGTTCCAGATTGAGGCGTTTCATGGTCGCGGCAGAGGCCTCGAATATCCTGCCCGCAGTATGTCTGGAACCGGTAAAGCTGATCGCATCGACCTGTCGATGGGCAACCAGCGCCTGTCCAACTTCGCTGCCCCTCTCATTGACAGAATTGACAATGCCTTTGGGCAGGTCAGGCACTGAGGTCAGCGCCCTGACCATCATGGCATTGGTCGCGGGGGTCTGGGGCGCTGGTTTGATGACGACCGAGCATCCCGCCGCGAGTGCTGGGCCAAGGCTGCGGATGAGCAAGGTAATGGGCGCGTTCCAAGGCACGATAATGGCGGCAACACCGATCGGCTCGCGGCTAAAGATCGACAATTGACCTTCGCCCACCTCCTGAACGCGGCCAAATATGGTGCGGGCAATACCGGCATAATAGCGCAATTCAGAGACCGCAGCATTGACCTCGCCTTGTAGCTCCGCCGTCCTTTTCCCACATTCGGCAACCGCCATTGCAACCAATGGCTCGCGGATCTTCTCAATCGCATCTGCCATGGCCAGCAGGGCCGCAGCACGCCTGCGAGGATTATTGGCCCAACCGCCAATCTCGAACGCACGGCGCGCGGCAAATACGGCGGCATTGGCAGCATCAATACTGCCCGCAGCATAAAGGCTCGCCACCTCGCCGGTCGAAGGATTAATCGATTCCAGGGTTTCAGAGCCGCTCTGCCACTGGCCATCTATGTAGTTTTGCGCAAGTTCGAACGTCATCACTTCCTCACAAAATACGCCAACCCCCATCGACACCGATTGCCTCTCCGGTCAGGTAGGAGGCCTTGTCCGATGCCAGCCAGGCCGCCACCTCGGCAATTTCCGCCGGGGCGGCCATGCGCCCCATGGGAATGAAAGGTTTGGGAAAATCGGGCATAGACGTGTCCGCCCCGATCACGGCCGCCATGTCTGTATCAACCAGGCCAGGGCAGATGGCGTTTATGCGGATGCCCCGGGCGGCATACTGCACCGCTGCGCCCTTGGTCAGTCCCAGCACACCATGTTTCGCAGCAGAATAGGCGGGGTTTTTCGGCGCCGCCAAAAAGCCCGCCACCGAAGCAAGATTGACAATGGCGCCGCTGCCTTGCCCGGACATGGCAATCAGCGCGTGCTTCATGCACAAGAACACGCCCTTGAGATTTACCCCAAGCGCGCGATCCCATTCGGCTTCCTCGACATGCTCAAGCAATTTTCCGAACGGTCCCAATATGCCGGCATTATTGACCGCAATATCAAGACGGCCATGGCTTGCTATGACCGACGAGACCATGGCGGCGACCTGGGCTTCGCTGGCCACATCACACAGGATATCGGCCTCATCCGACAGATCGGCGGTCACGACAATCGCGCCCTTTGCAGAGAAATTGTCTGCAATCGCCCGGCCAATGCCAGCGGCACCTCCGGTTACAATTGCGACCTTGCCCTTCAAGTCCGACATCAGATGTTCACCGACCCCCCATCGATCAGCACGGTCTGGCCGGTCATAAAATCGCTGTCGGCGGAGCACAGGAAAATCAATCCGCCAAGAAGGTCGTTTGGATAGCCATCGCGCTTTAGCGCCCGGCTGGCGACGACACGATCGCGGTTGGTATCAAGATGCTGCTGGTTTGCGCTAATTGAGTCCGACAAGATCAGGCCGGGCGCAAGCGTGTTGATATTGAGATTGTGCGCCCCCAACTCCCGGGCGAGGGCGCGCGTAAAGCCCAGCATCGCGCCTTTGGAGGTGACATAGTGCGACATCAAGGGAAGTCCCTTATAGGCCGTTCCCGAAGAGATATTGACGATCTTTCCTCGTCCCTTGGCAATCATGTGCGGCGCGACATGCTTGACCATCAAAAAAGGGCCGCGCACATTGACGGCCATCACCTTGTCCCACAGGGCCACATCCATCTCGGTCACCTTGACATCGTTCAAGGTTGCAAAAATGGCAGCATTATTGACCAGGATGTCTATATCGCCTGCCCATGACACCACCGCACCGACCGTGGCCCGGACCTGATCTTCGTCACTGACATCCAGCTGAAACGCCCGGGCGACGTCTTTGCCTTGGGCGGCGCACAGTTGGTCTGCCACGGCCTGCCCGTCCTCAATGTCCAGGATCGCAACCCTCGCGCCAGCTTGCGCAAGGGCATGAGCATAATGCACGCCTATGCCTTTTGCCCCGCCGGTCAGAATTGCCGATCGGCCCTCGAGTCGTCTTTGCGTCATCAGCGCTCCGGGAAATGGGTGGTTATCAGGGAAAGCTCGTGAGCAATCATCTGCATCCGCGCCCGCTCGGGATCACGCGATTCGAATGCGCTGACGATTTCGTGGTGGTACCAGCAGGCCCGCTCCATCGACTGGGCAAGGGTCGCATTGAGCCGGCCAAGAACATTGAACGGAGAACTCAGCGCCGTTTCAAGAATTCGCTCGCCCCTGGGGCTATTGGCAGCCCGCCAGATAAGGGCGTGAAACTCCCGATTGAGCTCATCAAACAGCGGATGCGCGGCATCGCCCTGTTCGCGCACAGCCCGTTCCATCCGGTTGGACAGGTCCCGCAAATAGGCAATCTCGGAATCCGTCAGACGGGTCGCGGCCCGAGCAGAAGCCCGACCTTCAATGACCGCCTTCAGCTCCATGATCTCGACCCGGTCATCCTCGTCAAACTTGGCGACGACATGTTTGCGATAACGCTCCATGACCACCAGACCCTCGGCGCTCAATCGGCCGATGGCTTCTCGAACCGGCGTTCGGCTGACACCGATTTGCAGGGCCAACTCGGCCTCAGGAAGACTTTGCCCGGCCACCAAATGCCCCTGAAGGATCCACTCCCTCAACGTGCGATAGGCCACATCGACTGTTTTTGGCAGTTCGGAACTTGCCGCAGCAACTTTTCGACCGCCCGCCCCCAACGTCTTCATCACAGCATCTCCCGCTGAAAGACGGTTTTGCCGAGCTTCAAACAGGGCGACGACGGACGACACGCGGCAGCTTTCCTTTTCAACATGGTCAAATCTGCACCTTTCCGTTTTTGGTATACTGTAATTGCCCTCATCGCAAGACGATTGCTATTTTTTGCCGATTTATCCATTTTTAGTATACCCTCTGCTGTTTTGTCGCGCCTCCCTAATCCACACAACCAGCGCCCCACACCTCAATGATGTCAATGGAGCCGCCTATTTTGGATACTGCGCAATAGGCCGCCACGCACGACAAGATAATCAAACGCGGCCACAGGGCCGGTCAATATGGGATGATCTGGAGAAATGGTGCCGCTTAGGTGACTCGAACACCTGACCCCCGCATTACGAATGCGATGCTCTACCAGCTGAGCTAAAGCGGCTAACCTTTTGGGTGTTTAGCGGGCCAGAGCGGACTTGCCAAGAGCCAAGGCTGGGGCAAGGCATCTTGCGCTGCACACAGGCGGGTTCAAACGGGTCTGGACCCTCTATTTGGAAGGCCGGGCGCTGGATCCGAGGCGGCGGCGAGCCGGGGCACGCGGCATTGTGATCGGGTCTGCGGGCATAACATCATCCTCAAGCGGGCCGGGATCATCGGGCAGGGGTGCAATTCCGCCTGCGGCCTGGGCTGCGGCGACAAACGGCGCTGAGGCCTGATAGGTGATCGGCAGGGCAGGCAGATCGCTTATGCTCGGCTCGCGCCGTTCGAACCTTGGATGGATCAATTCGCCCGTCTCGGCATAGGCCGTGGTCAGGCGTGCCCAGTCCGCAGGCGAATAGGCAAACGCGCCGCCCTCGGGGTCCAGATCGGACCAGTCCGGCTCCTGGGGCGCCTCAGCGCCTCGGGCCATCCAAGCGCGCGCCTCGTCGGTCAAGCCGCCGGCAAAAGCCACCCTTGCCATTAGGCCGCAAACCCGCGCCGTCGCCCCAAGGCCTGCCTGGCTCAGGGCCTGACCCATGGACAGGGCCGTTGCGTGATCCCCGCTCAATAGCGCCTGCTCGATCATCAAGATCTGGCCTTCCCTATGGCCGGGGTTTAGGCTGGCCAAGTGTTGCAAACGCCCGGCCCGCACCTTGGGCGTCTCATTGGTCTTGAGGTCACGATAGGCCAGCCATAAGGCCGGATGCGGCTTTTCCTTCCAGGCCGTCTCAATAAGACTGCTGGCCCGCGCGATCTTGCCGTCTTGCGCCAAGAGCCGGGCGGCCATGACCACGCCTGGGGCAAAGTCTGGCTTGAGCTTGGCCGATTGCTGGGCAAGATCCAGGGCGCGGCTGCGCTCACGGCCAAGTTCGGCATTTTCCAGGCCCGCCGCCGTCGCGGCTAAAAGCGCAGCGCGCCCGCGCTCTGCGACCACCGGGGGGACAATCTTACGCTCAAGACCACCCTGTAACAGGGCCAGGGCCTCGGCCCAATTGCCCGCTTGCAAGGCGTGTTCCAACAGGGCCCGCCAGGCCCAGCGCGCCGTCTTGCCAAGGCCATAGGCCTCTTGCGCATGGCGAAGGGCGGTTAGCCGGTCGCCGCGCCCCAGCGCCGCCTGCATCAAGCCCCTATGCGCCGCCAGCCGCATATCTGGAAAACCCAGCATGGCCGTATAGGCGCTGACGACAGCGGCATGATCATCACCGGCCTCAGCCGCCTGGGCCGCCAAGATCCGGACCAGGCCGGGCATGTCCTGGGTCAATTCAACCGATTTTTGGGTCAGGCGGCGGGCCTCCGAGCCATCCCCCGCCAAGGCGGCCAAGAATCCGCGCGTCAGGGCCTCTATGCCTTGACGCCGCAAGGCCTCAGCCCGCGCCTTGGCAGCCCTTTGCGGCATGCCAACCAACCAGATCAGGCCGCGCCAAACAAGCGTCGAGACTAGGGCAAGACCAAGCACGGACAGGACAGCCGCCGCAGCGGTCATATCCAGCCGCCAGCCCAACCATTCTAGACTGGCCTGTCCGGGCGGACCAGACAGGGCCACGCCGATCACGGCCAGGGCCGAGACCAGAAACAAGATCAAGGCGGCGCGGATCATTGGCTACGTCCTTCAAGGGCGGACTGGCTAAGATCACGCAGGGCCCGGCCACGAATAGCCGTAATCCGCCGTTCGATCTCAGCGCGCCGCTCCAGCCCACGGCGCCATTCGGTCATGGCTTGCCGGCCCTGAGGCGGAAGATCGTCCAGGGCCTTGATTGCGCCGTCCAGATTGCCGTCGTCAATATAGGCCTCGGCCCTGGCCAAGACCGCGTCTGGCCCATTGCCACTCGTCCGGTCAATGCGGCGCACCGTGATGATGGCGCTCAGGGCATGAACGGCATTGGCAAACCATCCCGCCCCCTCGTCAGGGCCGCGCGCCGCAGCCGCAGCCCGCGCCGCAGCCGCCGCAAACGTCTTGGCCAAGGTCGCCCGGGTCGGGGCTCCGGTTTGGGCCAAGGCATGCAGGGCGCGCAGATTGGCATCAGCGGGCAAGAGCGGCTCTATGGCCGCCAAATCGTCAGAAAAGGGACCGGAGGTCTGGGCGGCGCGGTCCAATGCCGCAGCCGCAAGGGCGGCCGCAGCGGCTGCGGCCTGTTGCTGCTGACTGGTCTCCAGATTGCTAACACGCTGGCTCAGCGCAAAAACGGCTGAATCCGATTGTTCCAGACCGGGGCTGGCCTTGACGGTCGCGGCATCATTGCTCAGCGTGGGGGCCGGGTCTGTTGCGCCCGCCGTAGTGGCCGGCCTTGTGACGGCAGGCGGCGGGACCTGTTGAGCGGGCGCAAATACCAAGGGTCCATAACGCCAAACGCCAAGACCGGCCAGGATACAAGCCAAGGCAAAGGCAATCATCGCCCAAAATCCGGTTCCGAGCAGCGACTTGCGCCGAGGCTCGCGCATAGGATAGGTCGAGTCATTATTGGCAGGCGGGGGCGCTTGGTTCATTGGCCTTCACATCGACAGACTTACGGGCACGCGCGCCCCTCAAGATGGATAATCATAGCAGACTAAGGATTGACTCTTCATTGGCAAACTGTGCGACAGCGATTTTGTTAAAATTAAATGCTTTTAACGGCAAGACCGAGTCCTTTGACAGCCCATAAAGGGTCAAGTTCTGGGTTTGATGCGGCAAAATCATGGCCGCGACCGCCCTTGCCGCTTGCGCCGAATGGATTATCACGGCCTCGATCGCCTCCGGCATGGCCGCAAGCCTTGTCGGCAAAGTCTCATAAGCCACCAATCGGCGTGCAGAGCGACCGGCCCGAACCAGATCGCCAACCAGATCGCCAGCCGGCTCGCGTGCACTGACATGCACAATTGTGCCAAGGCCAGGACGGGCCGCAATCATGGCCACCAGATCGCCAACACGGCCAGAGGCAGAATAGACCCGCTCAAACCCCGCCTGGCTTGCGGCTGCGGCGGTTGCATCCCCGACCGCGAATACCGGCAAGGCCTTGAGCTGGGGCGCAAACCTCGCCAAGGCAGCCACCCCAGCCTGACTGGTCACGGCCAAGACTTCAGCCTCGGCAAGGTCTTCAAGCCCAAACGGGACCAAACGCGGCTCAATAACCGGAGCCACCACCGGCTCATGACCAAGGGTAGATAATCGGGCCGCGGTCGCGGCGGCCTGGGGCTGAGCGCGTGTGACCCAGATTCGCATACCGCGGACCTAGTGATCGCCAAGCAAAAGCGATTGTCCGCCTTCGGCCTTGACGGCTAGGCCCAAGGTCTGCCCAAGCGCGCGGGCACGGGTCTCGGCGTCCAGGCCAGGTTGCGCCAGATCCATCGAACCCAGTTGGCGAAACCGCAGCCGACCATCTGGGGTCAGGGCCTCGACGGTTAAGGATAGGCTTGACCCCAGAATCTGGGCATGCGCGCCCACGGCGGTTCGACAAGACCCCTCCAAGGCCTCAAGCGCCCCACGTTCTGCGGCGACCTGAAGCGCGGTTGGGGCGTGATTAAGGGCCAAAACCCAAGCAGCCTTGGCATTTTCGGCGCGCGTCTCGATGGCAAGCGCCCCTTGGCCGGGCGCGGGCGGGGCTGCGATGGGGTCTAGGACCGAGCGTGCAAGATGGCCAAGGCCCAGCCGATTAAGCCCTGACAAGGCCAAAAGGATCGCATCGGCCTCACCGCGCTCAAGCTTGGCAATGCGGGTATCGACATTACCCCGGGTCATAACAATATCGAGATCGGGGCGCAGATACAGGGCCTGGGCCTGGCGACGCAAGCTGGCCGTGCCAAGCCTGGCACCCCTTGGCAGGTCCTCAATCCGCTCATAGCCCAGGGACAAAAATGCATCGCGTGGGTCCTCGCGCTCCGGAATGGCCGCAATCACAAGGCCGGGCGGCAAGAGGGCGGGCACGTCTTTTAGCGAATGCACGGCGCAATCTATCCGGCCATCCAACAGCGCTTCTTCGATCTCCTTGGTGAACAAGGCCTTGCCGCCAATTTCGAGCAGGCGGCGATCCTGAATCCGGTCCCCTGTGGTAATGATTTCAACAAGCGGCGCGATGGTGTCGGCATCCGCCAGATCGCCGCCAAGCGCGGTAACAATACGCGCCTGCATCATGCGGCTCTGGGTCAGGGCCAGCTTGGAGGCACGGGTGCCAATCTTGACAAAGGGTTGCTTGTGCACGGGGGTAAGGTTACCTCAATAGGGCTATAATCAGCCTGCTACAGGAGAGGCGGCCACGCCGCAACTTATGAGCCTGACCACACACCTTCCGCAAGACCGCGTTTTAACGGTTCTAGGCATTGAAACCAGCTGTGACGAGACCGCAGCTGCGGTTATTCGCCTTTGCGGTGACGCAACCGAGGTCTTGTCGTCGGTGATCGACAGCCAGATTGCGCGGCACGCGCCGTTTGGCGGCGTTGTGCCAGAAATCGCGGCTCGGGCGCATGTGGACTCCATTGATGGGGTGATTGCAGCGGCCATGGAGCAGGCGGGCATAGCCTATAGCGATCTTGATGCGATTGCCGCCACAGCAGGCCCTGGCCTTGTTGGCGGCGTTATGGTGGGCCTGTCAGCAGGCAAGGCCATGGCGCTTGCCCTCAACCTGCCCCTGATCGCGGTTAATCATCTAGAAGGTCATGCCGTCTCCGCGCGGCTGGAGGCAGACGCGCCCTATCCGTTCTTGCTGCTGTTAACGTCTGGCGGTCACTGCCAGCTTTTAGAGGTCGCAGGCATTGGCCAATGCGCTCGGCTTGGCACAACGATTGATGACGCGGCGGGTGAGGCGTTTGACAAGATTGCCAAGACCCTGGGCCTGGCCTATCCCGGCGGCCCGGCGCTAGAGCGTTTGGCCGTGGGCGGTGATCCGAGCCGCTATCACCTGCCCCGCGCACTTCTTGGCCGCGACGGCTGTGATTTTTCGTTTTCCGGCTTGAAGACCGCCGCAGCGCGGATCGCCATCACCCTAACCGATGCAGCGCAAAGACGCGATCTGGCCGCAGGCGTTCAGGCCGCGATTGCGCGTCAATTGGCCGAGCGGGCCGAGCGGGCCATGGTGCAATATGGCCAAGACCTGGCCCCCGGCGACAAGCGCTTTGTTGTCGCGGGCGGGGTTGCGGCCAATAGCGTCGTGCGCGCGGCCCTGGAGGCGGCCTGTGCACGGCAGGGCTTCAGCTTTGCCGCCCCGCCCTTGCGCTATTGCACAGACAATGGCGCCATGATTGCCTTGGCCGGTGCCGAGCGGTTGAGGCTTGGTCTGGTGGATGGTCTGGATGCGGCGGCTAGGCCGCGCTGGCCACTGGATGCGGCCGCAGCGCTGGATCAGCCGATCCATAAACTCAGTCGCAAGGGGGCAAAGGCATGAGGCCAGCCAGAACCTGGACATTCGAGACCATGGGGGTGATCGGCGGCGGTGCCTGGGGCACGGCCCTGGCCCAGACCTGCGTCAGGCCGCAGCGCAAGGTCCTGATTTGGGCCCGCGAATCTGAAGTGGTCCAGTCCATCAATAGCCAGCAGCAAAACCGCCTGTTTTTGCCCGGGATTGACCTGTCACCCGATATCGAGGCTAGCGGCGATCTTGCCGCCCTTAGCGCCTGCGATCTGGTGCTGGCTGTGCCCCCGGCCCAGCACCTGCGCGCCACACTGGTCCAGTTTGCCGCCATAGCCCGGCCCGGCTGCGTCCTTGTGCTCTGCGCCAAGGGCATTGAGCAGGGCTCGCTCAAGCTGATGACGCAGGTGGCCACAGAGGTCGCACCCGGCCATCCCCTTGCCGTCCTGTCTGGCCCAAGCTTCGCCGCCGAGGTGGCCAAAGGCCTGCCAACCGCCATCACCCTGGCCTGCGGCGATCGCGATCTTGGCCGCGCCCTGGCCGATCACCTGGCCAGCCCCAGTTTTCGCCCCTATCTATCCCACGACCTGATTGGGGCAGAGGCTGGCGGGGCGGTAAAGAATGTCTTGGCCATAGCCTGCGGGGTGGTCGAGGGCCGCAAGCTTGGCCGCAGCGCCCATGCCGCCGTCCTGACCCGCGGCTTTGCCGAAATGACCAGGCTGGCCGTCGCTCTAGGGGCTGAGGCCGAAACCCTGGCCGGGCTTTGCGGCCTTGGCGACCTGGTCCTGACCTGTTCTAGCCCGCAATCGCGCAATATGAGTGTGGGCCTGGCGCTTGGGCGCGGCGACAGTCTGGCCCAGGCCCTGAGCGGCAAACTCAGTGTCGCTGAAGGCGTGGCGTCTGCGCCCGCCGTGCGTGCCCTTGCGGCAAGGCTTGGCGTTGAGACCCCGATCTGCGAAGCGGTCGCGGGCGTGCTGGCGGGCGAAATGGCTCTGGACTCAGCAATAGCGGCCCTGTTATCGCGGCCCCTGCGCGCGGAAATCGATCCTCAAAGCCCTTAGGAACCCCAGATGGCCCTTTATGTTCTGATCTGCCACGACCGCCCCGATGCGCTGGCGCTGCGCATGGCCACCCGCGAGGCCCACCTTGCCTATGTGCGCGACCATACCTTGACGCTCAAGGTCGCCGGACCGATCCTGGATGACCATGGTGCCATGGCCGGGTCCATTCTGGTTTTTGAGACCGATGACAAGGCCAAGGTCGAGGCCTTTGCCGATCAAGACCCCTATGCCCTGGCGGGCCTATTTGAGCGCCGCGAAATCTTGCCCTGGAAGATCAGCCTTGGGGGGCTGGCCTGAATCCGGCCCAGCCAGGACCGGGCACGCGGCTGTGCGCGCTGAGTGACCTGGCCGACCCCGCGGCCAAGGGTTTTGTGTTTCGCCAAGGCGAGGCAATGTTTTTGGGCTTTATCGTCCGGCGCGGCGACACTGTGCGCGGCTATATTGATCGCTGCCCCCATGCCGGTTGGCCGCTGGCCAGCCAAGTCGATCGCTATCTGACCAAGGCCGGTGACAAGCTGTTATGCAGCGCGCACGGCGCCCTGTTTGAGCCCGATAGCGGGGTTTGCACCTCTGGGCCCTGTGCGGGTCAGGCCTTGAGCGTCTGGCCTGTCAGGACGGATGGCCAAAGCGTCATCGTTGCCTAGACGAGGAACGACTCGCCGCTAAAGCCTTGCACTTCCTCAATCAGGCTCAGCGCCGCCTGCTTGACCAGTTCGCCGCCCTTTTGCGGGCTGGCCAGGGCCGGGTCAGAGCCCATGCGGCCATCGCGATAGCGGGCGCGAAAATCTGCCGCCTCGCGGATCGGGCCGGTCGGCGCGATCTTGGGGCTATAGTCGGCGGTCTTGATCGCATCGGGATAGGCCCATTGGGTGACCGAAATCTCTGATGGGGTGGCATGGCTGCCATGGCCGACCGGAAACTGGGCATTGGCCAGCTTCAATACACCCGGCAAGTCCCACCAATTGCGCAATTTTAGCGAAAAGCCGCGCGGCTGGCGCGCGAACGAGGCCTCGGCATAGAGCTCAGAAAACGCCGCCTCAATCGTGGCGACATTGCCGCCGTGGCCATTCAAGAAATAGATCTTGTCAAACCCGTGTGCTGCCAAGGACCGGGTCCAGTCGCCAATCGCGGCGATAAAGGTTGAGGGCCGCAAACTGATCGTGCCGGGAAAGCCAAGATGGTGCTGGGCCATGCCAATATTAAAGGTTGGGCCAACCAGTATATCCGCGCTTTTCTGGGCCTCGGTGGCAATGATTTCGGGACACATCCAGTCTGTGCCCAAAAGGCCGGTGGGGCCGTGTTGTTCATTCGAGCCAATGGGAATGATGACCGTCTTGGAGCGGGTCAAAAAGGCTTCGATCTCGGGCCAGGTCGATTGGTGCAGCAGCATGCGGAAGTCTCCCTATGGCCTTGGTTTAGACCTGCAAAAGCGCCGCGTCACGCCCCCAGTGCCAACAGAATGTTTGCGCCACCTTGCCAGAGGCCGCACGGTGGGCATACTTCGCTCAAAACGAGACTATTGGAGAAACGCCTGTGTCCCATCCTGATCAAGTTTTTGCCGTTCCCGAAGCCTGGGCGCAGCGGGCGCATATGGACGCGGCCGGCTATGAGGCGGCTCTTGAGCATGAGGCGGGGGATACAGACGCCTTCTGGCGCGGCATTGCCGGTCGGCTGGACTGGATCAAGCCGTTTAGCCTGGTCAAGGATGTGTCTTTCAAGCGCGAGGACTTCCGCATTCGCTGGTTTGCCGACGGGGTGCTGAATGCCAGCGTCAATTGCCTGGACCGGCATCTGGCGACGCGCGGCGATGATGTGGCGATTATCTGGGAGGGCGATGACCCCGGCCAAAGCGCCAAGATCACCTATCGCCAGGCCTATGAAGAAACCTGCCGCATGGCCAATGTGCTGAAAAGCCGGGGCGTCAAAAAGGGTGACCGGGTCACCATCTATATGCCCATGATCCCGGAGGCGGCCTATGCCATGCTGGCCTGCGCGCGGATCGGGGCGGTGCATTCGGTGGTGTTTGGCGGATTTTCGCCCGATTCGATTGCTGGGCGGATGCAAGACTGCGACAGCCATGTCATTATTACCGCCGATGAGGGCCTGCGCGGCGGGCGCAAGATTGCGCTAAAAGCCAATGTCGATGAGGCCTTAAAGTCCTGCCCCGATGTCACCACCGTGCTGGTGATTAGCCGCACCGGCACCGCCGTGCCCATGCAGGCGGGCCGCGATGTGTCCTACACTGAGGCGCGCGAGAGCGTCGCCGCCGACTGCGCGCCCGAGCCCATGGGGGCGGAGGATCCGCTGTTTATCCTCTATACGTCCGGCTCGACCGGCAAGCCCAAGGGCGTCTTGCACACCACAGGCGGCTATCTAACCTGGGCCAGCTATACCCATGAGCTGATTTTTGACTATCGCCCGGGCGAGGTGTTTTGGTGCACCGCCGATGTCGGCTGGGTTACGGGTCACAGCTATATTGTCTATGGCCCGCTGGCCAATGGTGCGACGACACTGATCTTTGAGGGCGTGCCCAATTATCCCGACGCCTCGCGGTTTTGGCAGGTGATCGACAAACATCAGGTCCAGATCTTCTATACCGCGCCCACCGCCATTCGCGCCCTGATGCGCGAGGGTGATGCGCCCGTGACCAGGACATCGCGCAAATCCCTGCGCCTCTTGGGCTCTGTCGGCGAGCCGA